>SZPB01000034.1 GCA_030263535.1 Cytophagia bacterium CHB2 | reverse complement strand
CACCAAAGGCAAAGGGTCGGTGAGCGCTATGTGTGCCAGTGCCCTGAGTGCGGCGGGCTGAGCTATTCGACCGATCGCGGCGCCACCTGGACCTATGTGCCGCAACCCGCGCCGTTCAACACTGTCATGCAAAATGTCACATATGACATCGCCTTGCATCCCACCGGCGTTTGGATCACGAGCTTTGGCGGGAGCGTATCCAAATCCAATGATCGCGGCAAAACCTGGCAATCCGTGCCGCCGGATTCGTTTTTTCTGGATGTGGCAACTAACTTGAATCATCGCGCATTTTCAGTCATCAATGCCGAGGGCGTTTTGTATGTCGGCACGGCCGGCGGTATCAATCGCTCGCTCGACGGGGGCTTGACCTGGACAAATTTTTCCCATCAAAATCAAACGCAACCCATTTCCGGAAATTTTGTGGTTGCGCTGGGTCAGCAAAAATGGAACAATCGTGAATATATTTGGGCCGCGACGGTAAATGCTGAAGATCCCGAGGAAACCCGCGCAGTCTCCATCAGTGAAGACGGCGGGTTTACGTGGCGCGTGACTCTGGAAAATGAATTTGCACACAACTTTGCCTTTGAGGGCGCGAGCGCCTATGCCGTCACCGATCAAGGACTTTATCGTTCCGATGACTTCGGCCACACCTGGGCCAAGTTTCCAACGATTGTCGATGAAAACGAAAAACAGCCGTATCTGAGTGAAGAATATTATTGCGCGGGCGTGTTAGGCAATCAATTGTTCGTCGGCGGGCCGGACGGCCTGGCAGTCACAGCAAACAATGGCGCCACGTGGACGCTTCAGCGCGGCTCCGTAGCTGCCGGAGAGAACGGCGAACCGCGAACTTATGCCTATCCCAATCCGTTCTCACCCTCGCGGCACAACCAATTGCGCGGTGATGGCCACGTTCGTTTCCAATACAACCTTACCGCGCCGGGGACAGTTACGATCAAAGTCTTTGATTTCGCCATGGAATTGGTGGCCGAGGTTGTTTCCAGCAAGCCGCGCAACAGCGCCGGCAATTATTTTGAAATTTGGGATGGCAAAAACACCCGCGGCGACGTCGTACACAACGGCGTTTATTTCTATCGCATTGACCTGGCGGGGGAGGGCGTGCATTGGGGCAAGGTGATGGTGTTGGATTGACCGCCATCAAAATTTTAACGTGATGGTCAAGCTTGAATCCGCAGAAGCAATCGATTCATTGAAGTGTTAAACGCATGAAAAGAGTTTATATGTTGAAACTAAAATGTTGTGTTGTCGCGGGCCTTATGTGTCTGCCGTTGCTTGCATTCTCGCAAGACGCCGGTAAGTCCGGGCTGGCATTCTTGAAAATTGGCGTGGGCGGTCGTGCGGCAGCGCTAGGTGAAGCATACGTTGCCGTGGCCAACGATCCCACCGCGATTTATTGGAATCCGGCTGGTTTGGCAAACGCCTCGGGCACACAACTGGCGTTCACGCATTTGGAATGGCTTGAAAGCATCAATCACGACTTTTTTGCTGTGAGTTTTCCCGGCTTTGGCGGCGTGTTGGGGCTTGGCCTCACCTCACAGGCGATTCCCAATATCGAATTGCGTGAAACGCCGACTGCTGAACCAATCGGCAGCTTTGATGGGCGCGATCTCGCATTGTCGTTGTCCTATGGCCGCAAACGAGGCGCAAATTTGTCATGGGGTGTAAGCCTCAAATATCTCTACGAGAAAATTTATTTGACCTCGGCCAACGGCTTTGCGTTTGATGTTGGGGCAAATTGGCAAACTCCCGCTGCGCCTTTGCGCCTGGCTGCAAGCGTGCAAAACGTGGGAACGATGGGCAAACTCGTGAATGAGAGTATTACGCTGCCGGCTTTGGCGCGTATTGGCGGAGTGTATCAATTAACTTCAGCTCACGGCGCGCCGCGCGCAGCCCTGGCGCTGGAGAACATGCTTTTGTTCGAAGGCGGCAACGCAACCAGCGTTGGATTGGAATATTGGCTGGTTAACGGCGTGGCCGGTCGCGCCGGTTATCAGCTTGGCCGTGAAAATCGCGGATTGACGGCGGGATTTGGCGCAAACCGCGGACGCTACACACTGGATTATGGCTACTTGCCTTTTTCCAATGAATTGGGCGCAACCCACCGCTTTTCCATTTTACTAAAACTGTAATCCGGCGAAACCTTTTTGGGGGAGTGAGCGTCTTATTATGCACTTTCATTTTCGTTATCGGTCTGCGAGACGGCGCATCGTCGCTATAAATAGAAAAGCAGGGCAGGTGTTCGTCTCGAGGCGCGATACGGCTTCTCACCTTTTCAACGTACCGATTTTTTGATTTGTCAGCGTTTCACCCATGCCACACATTGAGGTGCCGAATGAAGTCTTTTGGAAATCACAAAGTCTGGATGGCAACGTTCGCGGTGGTCACGGTTTCGACTTTGGCGTTGTACGAGCCGACGAGCTTCCTGCCGTGGGAACGGCCCGAGCGCAACAACATCTATCAAGAGATGATGCGTTTCAGCGAAGCGCTCAACGCGGTCAGCAAGTATTACGTCGAAGAGGTGAAAACGCCGGCCCTGGTTGACGGCGCCATCTCCGGCATGTTGGAAACGCTCGATCCGCATTCGGTTTTCATTCCAAGAGATCAACTCGAAGATGTGACGGAAAAATTCGAAGGCCATTTTTTCGGCATCGGTATCGAATTTCTCATCATCAAAAAATGGCCGACCGTCATTGCGCCCATTGGCGGCTCGCCCTCGGAACGCCTCGGTTTGCGCGCGGGCGATCAAATTGTGCAGATCGACGGCAAGTCCTCTTATAATCTCAATCAGGATGAAATCATCAAGCAATTGCGCGGCCCGCGCGGCTCACAAGTCAAAATCACAATTCAACGGCCCGGCTTCGAATCGACTTTCGACGTGACCATCACGCGCGACAAGATTTCGATTTATAGCGTCGAGCCGGTTTTTATGATCGACGATCAAACCGGCTATATCGGCATGAAGCGCTTCTCAAAAACCACGGCAGAAGAATTGGAAAACGCCCTGCTGAAATTGGAAGCGCAAGGTTTGAAGCAGCTCATTCTCGATTTGCGCAGCAATGCCGGCGGCTATCTCGATCAAGCCGTGGAAGTCGCCGACAAATTCATCGAGCGCGGCCGCAAAATCGTCTATACTCGCGGCCGCATTCCACAAGCCGATGATGATTATTTGGCGACGGATGACGATCATCATAAACCGTTCCCGACAATTATCTTGATCGATCATGGCTCGGCCAGCGCTTCCGAGATTGTGGCGGGCGCCATGCAAGATTGGGATCGCGCGTTGATCGTCGGCGAGACCAGTTTTGGCAAAGGCCTCGTGCAAACGCAAATCGGTTTGAAGGACGGCTCAGCGATTCGCGTGACCACGGCAAAATATTACACGCCCAGCGGCCGGTTGATTCAGCGGCCTTATGAAAACGGCCATTTCGGCGAATATGTGGAAGCCGCTTATGACGACGTCGACCCCAACACCAATGCGGATTCTTTAAAAAATCGGCCAGTCTATCAAACCAGCTCAGGTCGCAAAGTCTTTGGCGGCGGCGGCATTACCCCCGACGTGCAAATCAAATGGCTCTTGCCCACGCATTTCACGGTGGATTTGATTGTGAAAAATGTTTTTCTCGAATATGCCGGCGACTTTGCCTCGAAGAACCGCCAGCTTGCAAATAATTTCGAGGCGTTCAAAGAAATCTGGGCGCCGAACGAACGCATGATGGCTGACTTTCGCCGTTTGCTGGAAGCGAAGAATATCAAATTCGATCTGGCAAGCTGGAACGCGGATCAAAACTTGATCAAGCTTTTGCTCAAGAAAGAAGTTGCTTTGCATTTGTGGGATCGCGAGCGCGCCGCACAAGGATGATTTCGAATGGCATTACCTTCATCGGGCGGCATGTTTTGCGAAAACGTTTTTATCGGCCTGGGCTCGAATCTCGGCGACCGGGAGCACCATTTGCGCCTGGCGAGGGAAAAGCTGCGCTCGCATCCCGAGATCGCGCTGCAGCAACAATCTTCACTTTATCGCACCGCGCCGGTAGGCCTGCTCGACCAGCCGGAGTTTCTCAATCAGGTCATTGAAATCGCGACGCGTTTAACGCCGCAAGCGTTGCTGCACACCTTGCTGCAAATCGAACGGGAACTGGGCCGCGTGCGGGATAAAAAATGGGGGCCGCGCACGATTGATTTGGACATACTCGCGTTCGATCAGAGGCGCATCAATACCGCGGAGTTGGTCGTGCCGCATCCGGAAATTCGCCATCGCCGTTTTGTGCTCGCGCCTTGGGCGGAAATCGCGCCGGACTTTAGGCCGCCGGAGAGCGGACAAACCGTGGCCGAGTTGTTCGCTAGCTGTGACGACAAATCCGCAGTGCAGGTTTGATTCACTTTGACTCAGAGGGTCGTGTGCGTCTTCAGTATCTTGCCATCGAGGGCGTTATCGGCGCCGGCAAAACCAGTCTGGCCCAAAAAATTTCCGAGCGCTATGGCGCACGCCTGTTGCTGGAGCAGCACGAGGAGAATCCGTTTCTGGCGGATTTCTATGAAGACGCGCGCCGCTTCGCCTTCTCCACGCAAATGTTCTTTTTGCTCAGCCGCTACCGCCAACAACAAGAATTGCCGCAACGCGATTTGTTCCATGACTTGCTGGTGGCGGATTACATCTTTCAAAAAGATCGCATCTTTGCCACCCTCACTCTCGAAGAACGCGAGATGTCGCTCTACGACAAAGTTGCGCGCCTGCTCGAACGCGACGTCTTGAAACCGGATCTGGTGATTTACCTGCAATCGAGCACGGAACGTTTGATGGCGAACATTCACATGCGCAACCGGCCTTATGAACGGGCGATGAGTGAAGCATACATTCGCGACCTGAATGAAGCGTACAATCAGTTTTTTTTCAATTACACCGAGACGCCGCTGCTGGTGATCAACGCCACTAATATCGATTTTGTCAAACGCGAAAGCGATTTTGAAGATTTGCTCGCGCAGCTCAGCCGTCCAATTTCAGGCGTGCAGTATTATTCACCGCCGCGGTAAATCAATTCGCAATTAACAATGACATTAGCCATTAACCATTGTTACGTTGTCAGCCGGTTTCGTTCGTGAAACGCTTTGTTATTGCTTACATGATTCAAATCACGATTGCGATTTGACGGAACTGATTTAACTTGGGTTACCCTCATGTTTCGTTTGATTTTTTGGGCCTTGTTGTGTTATCTGGCCTATCGTGTGTTGCGTGTATTGCTCCGGCAGAACCGCGACACCGCTTCGACGCCGATTCAAGGCGAGCATCAGAATCAGCCGCTCGATCTCTCGAAGATGGATGTGGAAGACGCTAAATTTCAAGAGGTCAACAAAAAGCAGGCGTGAACGTGCCGATGGCGCGCGTTCACCGGAGACCTCGACGAAACCCAAGTACGTTCGACCGAGTCGTGCCGTTGCGCCGCGCTGACGCCGGCCTCTTGCGTCGAGCCGGAAAATGATGCGAACCTACTTGCGAATTTTGCGCTACCTGCGGCCGTATCGGTTTGCGCTGGCCGGCTCGATGGTGTGTATTTTATTTTTCACGCTGTTGAGCAGCGCCTCCCTGTTTTCCATTCTGCCGTTTCTCGATGTGGTGTTCTACGGGGCGGACAAAACCGAGCTTACCGGTGAGGCGCCGGCTTCGCCTGCGCCTCCGACGCCTGCGGCTCAAACCCTGGCCGATGCCCGCCAAAAAGTGATGCAAAAATTCTACGGCCTCGTTCTCGGTGAAAATCAAAAAAGCACGCTGGTGCGGCTTTGCGGCTTGATCATCCTGCTCATCTGCGGCAAGAACCTTTTTGATTATCTGCAGGCGTATTTGATGGCGCGCGTCGAGCAGGGCGTCATCATGGATGTGCGCAACGATCTCTATCGCCATCTCCAACAGCTCTCGCTGAGTTATTTCAATCAAAACCGCACCGGCAACCTCATTTCCCGCATCACCAATGATGTGACATTGGTGAACAACGGCGTGTCCGCAAGCTTTGTCACGCTCATCAAGAATCCGTTGCTGATCTTGGCGTATCTCGGCATGGCGTTTTTTTTGAGTTGGAAACTCACGCTCGCGGCCCTGCTCATCGTGCCGTTGAGCCTGGCGGTGATCGGCAGCCTGGGCTCACGCCTGCGCCGCGCCTCGCGGCAATCGCAAACCAAGATGGCGGATTTGACCTCGATCTTGCACGAAACCATCAGCGGCGCGCGCGTAGTGAAGGCGTTTGCGATGGAAGATTTCGAAGTGCGCAACTTCACGCGCGAGTCGCGATCCTATTTTCAAACCTTGCTGCGCGTGACCCGCATCAGCCGCCTGGCTGGCCCGATTACGGAATCGCTCGGCGCGATGGTGGGCGTAGGCATCTTGTGGTTCGGCGGACAGCAAGTGCTGGCGGGCGGCGCGCTTTCACCTTCGGAATTTTTGTTGTTTCTGCTTGCCATTTTTTCCGTAATGCAGCCGGTGAAGGAACTCTCCACCGTGGGCAGCCGCTTGCAAGAGGCCATGGCGGCCGGCGAGCGCATCTTCAGTGTGCTGGATACCGAGCCGGAAATTGTTTCACTACCCGGCGCAGTGAAAATCGCGGGTTTCGAGCAGAACATTCGCTATGTGAATGTTTCTTTCGCGTATGAACAAAATTCGGTTCTGCAAAACATAAGCTTTGAAGTGCGCAAGGGCGAGATTCTCGCGATTGTCGGCCCGAGCGGCGCCGGCAAGTCAACGCTGGTGGATTTGTTGCCGCGTTTTTATGATCCCACCAGGGGACGCGTTGTCATCGACGGCGTCGATCTGCGTGACATCGATGTCAAAAGTCTGCGCCAATTGATGGGCATCGTCACGCAAGAGACGATTTTGTTTCACGGCACGGTGCGCAGCAACATTGCCTATGGTTTGAGTGGGATGCCCGAAGAGAAACTGCGCGAGGCCGCGGTTGCCGCCAATGCGCATGGCTTTATCATGGAATTGCCGCAGGGTTATGACACGCTGATCGGCGAGCGCGGCCTCAAACTTTCCGGCGGCCAGCGCCAGCGCCTGGCCATCGCGCGCGCGCTGCTGAAAAATCCGCCGATCCTGATTCTCGATGAAGCGACTTCCGCGCTCGACAGTGAAAGCGAGATGCTGGTGCAGCAGGCAATCGAGCGGCTCATGGCAAATCGAACCTCGTTCGTCATCGCGCATCGCCTCTCGACGATTTTGCATGCGCACAAAATCATCGTGCTCGATCAAGGCCGGCTGGTGCAATCCGGCGCGCATGAGGACTTGATGCAACAAGACGGGGTTTATCAGAAATTGTATCGCATGCAGTTTCGGGCGTAACGCATGTCGCGCCTTTAGAGGCGCACGTGTTTGATTGATCTATTCGTTGAGAAAACTTTCAAAGACATTCCACCATTGAAAAGCTGAACATCTACTGCCAAAAAGGAGCGCTCATGCGCGAAGTGATCAAAACCTCCTCGGCGCCGGCCGCCATCGGGCCGTACAGCCAGGGCATTCGAGTTTCTGCGGGGAAAATGCTGTTCACCGCCGGCCAGGTGCCGCTCGATCCCGCCACCGGCCAGATGGTCACCGGCGACATCAAAGCGCAAACCCGGCGCGTGCTGGAAAACGTCAAAGCGATTCTGCAAGCCGCCGGCGCCTCGTTTGAACATGTCGTGAAAACCACCGTGTTCATGACGGACTTGAACGAATTCGCCGCGATGAACGACGTCTACGCCGAGTATTTTGCGACGAATCCGCCGGCGCGTAGCACGGTGGAGGTGCGCGCCCTGCCGAAAGGCGCGAAGGTGGAGATTGAGACGATGGCGATTATTGAATGAAGGAGAAACAATGGAATCCATTCAGACGGAAGATGCGTGGGATTTATTGGAAGGGCTGGCGGGCACGGTTGAAGGCCCGGAAGATTGGGCAGCAGAACACGATCATTATCTTTATGGCACTCCCAAGCGGTCTGACCAGAAAAAGCCGTGAAGGCCGATCGTTTTAATCAAGCAGTCATGAATATTTCTATGCTAGACTCGATTCAGCAGCAGAGAATTTGTATTGCAGTAGTTTTTTTCTTGCTGGCATCTGTTTTCTCGTATGCTTTTCCGCAAACACCTTCATCTGATTCCCTGGATTCGCGAGCAGCATCTGCCGTTTCACATAAGAAAAGTCCCTCCGGCGCGGCTTTGCGCTCGCTGGTGATCCCGGGCTGGGGGCAATACTACAACGGCAAAAAGATCAAAGCCGGATTGGCGTTTGCCGGCGAAGCCGGTTTGCTCGGCATGGCGCTTCATTGGAACAGCCGGGCGGCGGACGCAAAGCGGGCGAATGACGAGACCCGTCAGCTACAATATGAAGACTGGCGCAACGGCTGCTATTGGGGCCTGGCAGCGCTGATCGTTTACAGCATGCTCGACGCCTATGTTGATGCACAATTGTCGGATTTTGACGAATCCCCCGTGCTCGATACGATGTTGCTTGCGCCGCGCGCGCCGGTGTTTGCCTTGCGCGTGCAAATTCGCCTTTGAATTCTTGATGAGAATCGCTAAAATGGCGCTTCGTTTGATGATGTTGGTGTTTGTTGCATTATTGCCGGGTTTCACTTTCGCGCAAGTGCCGGCGGCGGATAGCAGTGTTGTCAAGCGTGTTCAACGCACAAGCGATTCCTGGTTCGGCAAAGATAAGGCCGATCATCTCACCTTGAGCGCGGCGTTGACGGCGGCGCAATATTATCCTTTGCACCGCGAATTGGAGCTGTCCTCGCGACGCAGCCTGCAAGCTGCCGCCATAAGCACGCTGGCAATCGGCGTCGCCAAAGAAATTTATGATGCCACCGCACGCAAGCGTTTCGCCAGCAAGAAAGATTTGGCCGCCGATATTTTGGGAATCGCCCTGGCCGTTATATTGATTCATAAATGAGGCTTTGAAGCTTTCGCATGAACGTTACCTCAACCTCCTCCAACGAGCTTGACAAGCCGCGCTCGAATTGCGCCATTGTTGGCGCTTACGGCAATCGTGAAGCCGCAAAGCTGGTGTATCTCTCGCTATATGCCTTGCAGCACCGCGGCCAGGAAAGCTCGGGCATCGTGTCGAGCGACGGCGAGCATTTGCATCGCCATGCCGGCATGGGATTGGTCACCAATGTCTTCGCCGACGCGAAGCTGTTCGAGCGCTTGCCCGGTAAAATCGCCATTGGGCACAACCGCTATTCCACCACCGGCTCGACCATGCTGCAAAATGCGCAGCCGTTTCTCACGCATTTCAAACACGGCGCCATGGCCGTCTCCCACAACGGCAACTTCACCAATGCGCGCACGCTGCGGCGGCAGCTTGAAGATCAGGGTTCGATCTTTCAGACCACCAGCGACACCGAGCTGATTTTGCATTTGATGGCGAAGTCGCAGGCCGGCGATATTGTGGGACGTCTCAAAGACACGTTTAATCAACTCAAAGGCGCATATTCTCTCGTAATTCTGACGCGCAACAAACTCATTGCGGTGCGCGATCCGCGCGGCTGGCGGCCGTTGAATCTCGGGCGCAAGCGCCACACCTGGCTGGTGGCCTCGGAAACCTGTGCGTTCGATTTGCTCGACGCGAAATATGTTCGTGAAATCGAACCGGGTGAAATTGTCGTGCTCGATCAGCACGGCATCGCGTCCGATCGTTTGGACGAAAAAGCCGCGCGCGCGGCGTGCATCTTCGAGTTCGTTTATTTTTCGCGGCCGGACAGCAAGATTTTCGAGGAAAACGTCGATCGCGCGCGCCGCCGGCTCGGCAAGAATCTCGCCAACGAGCATCCCGCGCAAGCCGATATGGTAATCGGCGTGCCCGACTCGTCGAACACCGCCGCGCTTGGTTATGCGCGCAACTCCGGCATCAAATACGAAATCGGCTTGATTCGCAATCATTATATCGGCCGCACGTTCATTCATCCCGATCAAAGCGTGCGCGATCTCAACGTGCGGGTGAAATTCAATCCGGTGAAGGGCGTGCTCAACGGCCGGCGTGTTGTCGTCGTGGAAGATTCCATCGTGCGCGGCACCACCCTGCGCAATCTCGTGCGCCTGCTGCGCCGCGCCGGCGCCAAGGAGATTCACGTGCGCATTAGCTCGCCGCCCATCGTTTCGCCGTGCTATTACGGCATGGATTTCCCCACGAAAGACGAGTTGATTGCCGCGCACAAAAGCGTCGCGCAAATCAAGGACTATCTCGAAGTCGACAGCCTGGAATACCTTTCGCTGGAAGGCCTGCTCAAATCCGTGCCGCATGAAAAAGGCGGGTATTGCACGGCCTGCTTCAACGGCCAGTATCCTCTCATCCCCGAAGATTTGATGGACAAATTTGCGATGGATGACAAGAACGGCCAATTCGATGTTATCGTGCGGCGCGCCAAGAAACAAAATCAAAACGGACTGGTAAAAATCACGCGCAAGCCTGCGACCAAGCAAACCGGCTGAGGCAGCGGATTCTATCCCCATAGGAAGTGGGAACATCGACATGAGGATCAAAAAAATCGTCAAGCTGTTGGATTATGTTTTCGTCCTGCGGCCGACATTGTTCTTTCCGGTGTGGACGGTTTACGCTGCCGGTTATTTTGCCTTTCATCGTTTTGCGCCAAGCGGCATGAACGGCGCTACCACCGGCATGGCGGGAGAATCGCTCACGCTGCTGCTCTCGCTCAGCTTGCTCATGGGCGCGGCGTTTATTCTGAACCAGCTTTGCGACGTTGCCACGGACGCGCAAAATCACAAGCTCTTTCTCATTGCACACCGGCATATTTCACCGGGTGCCGCGTGGCTGCAAACGATTTTGTTGTCCGGCGCCGGGCTGCTGATCGCGTTTTATCACGATCATCTTGTCGGACTTTTGTTTCTTGCAATATTTTTGTTGACCGGCATTCTTTACAGCGTCGCGCCGTTCCAGTGGAAAGATCGACCGTTTCTGGGATTGCTCTCGAATGCCGGCGGCGCGCTATTGATTTTCTCCGCCGGCTGGTGGTCGGTGGAGACAAGCCTGGGCATGCCGATTCGGCATGCGCTGCCCTACATGCTCGCGGTCGGCGCGGTTTATTTGTACACCACCCTGCTCGATCTCGACGGCGACGCCCGCACGCAAAAACTCACTTTCGGCGTGAAATACGGCTGGCGTCCGACCATCATCGCGGGTTGTGCTTGCGAAATCGCCGCAACCGGTATTGCTTTTTACGTGAACGATCCGGTGATTTTTTATCCCGCACTCATCTCCGCGCCGTTCTTTCTGCTGGCCGCGATCAAACAAACCCGCAATGACGTCTCTCGCGCCATCAAATTGCCGATCTTGTTTCTCGCGCTGGCCATCTGCCTGAAAGTGTGGCAATATGTGTTGGTGCTGGCGTTTGTGTTCTATTTTTCAAAGTGGTATTATCGCGAGCGTTTTGGGCTGAAATATCCGAGTTTGCAGGCGGATTGAGATGATCCGCTATGCAGCTATTTGCCTCACGCAGAGAACGCAAAGGTTTTGTTGTTGAATTGTTTTCTCGGCTAGCTTTGCGAACTCTGCGAGAGAATTTGTCTTTTCGAATTTAAAGAACGTCAGCAATTTGTTAAAATATCTCAGCAGTTTCCCGGCGGAGTACCGCTTTCTATTCTTCGACTAATCAAACCTCCACCTCCTCATGAGCACACCTCAACCCCGGCCGGATGAACGCCATCGCATCTGGACGATCTCCAACATCATCAGTTTCACCCGCCCGCTGTTTTTGATTCCGGCGATCTGGTTCATGAGCCGCGAAACGCCGCAGGGTAATCTGCTGGCGGTGGTGTTTATCTTTGTTGCCGGCACCACCGATTGGGCCGACGGTTTTCTCGCGCGCAAATTCAAACAACAATCCGAGCTGGGGCGCGTCATCGATCCGCTCATGGATAAAATTTGCGCGGCCAGCGTCGGCATTTATTTGGCATTTTTTCGCGACTTTCCCGTGTGGTTTTTGGTATTGATTCTCACGCGCGATTTGATTATTATAGCGCTCGGTTTTTTAATGACTTCGCGCCGCAATAAAGTGCCGGAGTCGAACTGGTATGGCAAAGTCGCAGTCACGGCCCTGGCGATCGTGATGATCGTTTTCACTCTCGAAATCGAGCCGCTCAAATGGCCATTTTTTTGGATTATGGCCGTTTTGTTTTCTATCTCGGCGGGAGTGTATATCGCCCGCTTCGTTTCCGATACAAAAAACGCGAAGATTCCTGCTCGCTGATGTTCCTGCCTGCGCTTTGTCTCGGTCACCCAAATTTGATTTGATCTTTCATGGCTTCCTTTTTTGAAAAACTGAAGTCCGGCTTGAGCAAAACCCGCCGCAGCCTGGTGGACAATGTCGTGCAGGCGGTCACCGGCAAAGCGCGTCTCGATCAAGCATTGGTCGATGAGCTGGAAAGCTTGTTGATTTCCGCTGATCTCGGTGTAGCGATGACAACTGCCTTTCTCGAGCGCTTGCGGGAACGCCTCGGCTTCGGCCAGAGGGCTTCACGTGAGGCGGTGCTTGATTGCCTGAAAGAGTTTCTCGTCGAACGCCTTGAGTCCACCACGAACGGCAAGTGGAGCGGCACGGCTGATTTCTTTTCGCCCTCGCAGCGGCCTTATGTGCTGATGATCGTCGGCGTGAACGGAGTCGGCAAAACCACGACAATTGCCAAGCTCGCGCATGTGTTTCGCCAGCGCGGGCGCTCGGTGCTGGTGGCGGCTGCAGACACGTTCCGCGCCGCGGCCGCGGATCAATTGGAGATCTGGGCGAAGCGTGCGCAAGTGGAGATCATCAAAACCAAAGCCGGCGGCGATCCTTCTGCGGTTGTGTTCGATGCGCTGACCGCAGCGAACTCGCGGCAAACGGATATCGTCATCGTTGATACCGCCGGCCGCTTGCACACCAAAAGCAACTTGATGGAAGAGTTGAAGAAAATGATGCGCGTGATGAAACGCGTGCTGCCCGAGGCCCCGCATGAAGTGCTGCTCGTGCTCGACGCCAACACCGGCCAAAATGGTTTGCGCCAGGCCCAGGCCTTTTTCGAAACCGCCGGCGTCACCGGCTTGATCGTCACCAAGCTCGACGGCACCGCCAAAGGTGGCATCATCTTCGCGATTCAAGAGCAGCTCAAAATTCCGGTGCGTTTTATCGGCGTAGGCGAGGGCATGGACGATTTGCAGCCGTTCGAGCCTGAGGCGTTTATCGAGGCGTTGTTTGCGTAGAGAGAGACGGCATATGTGCATGAGTCCAAAACACAATTGCGCATCGCCCAAGGATGCGCCGCAGAACTGGAAAAGTTGCGGCGCGCCGGCGGGCGAAATAATTTAAAAGAGGGGATGATCCATGAAAACAATTCAAGTTGAAGTCGATGACGCCTTGCTTGAAGCGATAAAACAAGACAAAGATTTCAAAGCGATGGACGTTTCAACGTTTTTCCAGGGGGCTGCCCGTTTTTTTAAAATGGAAAACGGAATATGAAATTGAGAGACAATATGAGCGCGCTTACGGCGACCCGCGTGCTCGTGCAGAATTTGATCGTGAGGTCGGCGAGTGGATCGGAGAACAGGTGTGGATCGATTGATTCATCGCGGCGAAATCTGGCTTCATGAATTCAAACCGTTGAGAAATCGAAATTAGTTCAATTCATTGGGAACCTTGACAAGAAACTCATGGCGCAAGTCTGCACGGCATTGTCAATCGCCACCGGTTGCAACGTTGAATCATAAAAGGCCCTAGCTTGAAAGTCAATCTCATCACCCTCGGCTGTCCCAAAAACGTCGTTGACTCCGAAGTCCTCAAGGGCGGCTTGAAGCTGCGCGGCGTTGAGTTCGTTGCCGATGCGGCGGCAGCGGAGGCCATCATCGTCAATACCTGCGGGTTCATCGAGTCTGCCAAAGAAGAATCGATTGACACTATTCTGCAAGCCGTGGCGCTGAAAAAGCAAGGCTCGTGCAAGCAAGTTTTTGTCACGGGCTGCCTCTCCGAACGCTACACGCCCGAATTGCGCAAAGAAATTCCGGAAGTTGATGGTTTTTATGGCAACCGCGATTTGCGCCAAATCGTCAACGGCCTCGCCCGGCAAATGCGGTTGAAATACGAATTGCTCGGCGAGTCGAACGCGGCGGGCGAACGCGAGTTAATCACGCCCAGGCATTATGCCTATCTCAAAATCTCCGAAGGCTGTGAGCATCCCTGCACGTTTTGTGCGATTCCGCAGATTCGCGGCGGATTTCGCAGCACGCCGATTCCCATGTTGGTGCAGGAGGCACGTCTGCTTGCCGAAAAAGGCGTGAAAGAGCTGATTCTCGTGGCGCAAGATTCCACGCAATACGGATTGGATTTGAACGGCAGGCAGCAATTGCCGCAGCTTTTGCGCGCGCTTTGTGAAGTCGAAGGCATCGAATGGCTGCGCGTGATGTATGCCTATCCCCATCACGTCACTGATGAGATGATCGAGATCATTGCCTCGCAGCCGAAAATCGTGAAGTATCTCGACATGCCGATTCAGCACATCACCGACCGCATGCTCAAGCGCATGGCGCGCCGCGTGAATCGCGGTTTCACCGAAGAATTGCTGGCGCGCTTGCACGCCAAGATTCCCAATCTGGTGTTGCGCACCTCATTGATCACCGGTTTTCCCGGCGAGACTGAAGAAGATTGTCAGAGTTTATATGATTTCGTGTGCGAAGGCCATTTCGAGCGGCGCGGCGTGTTTACCTATTCTCACGAGGAAAACACCCCGGCATTCAACTTCAACGAACAAATCGAAGAAGAAATCAAACGCGAACGATACGATTTGCTCACGGAGGCGCAGCGTGAGATCGCAGCGGAATGGAATCACCGCCACCTCGGGCGTGAGTTGCGGGTTTTAATCGATGAGTACGACGATCATGAACATGCCTATCGCGGCCGCACGGAGTGGGATTGCCCGGAGATCGATCACAACGTTTTAATCCCGTCGTCAAACGGCCAGTTTGTCTGCGGAGATTTTTATCAGGTGCAGATAACCGGTTCGGCGGACTTTGAGTTGACCGGACATTTAAAAAGTCAACCAAACGCATCTTTACCGCAGGCGACCGCGGCGAATGGCCGTTATTTGAAAGTGTTGGCATAGTCATTCAGGTTACCGCCCGGGCGCTTTTGTTTCTCTACAGGCCAATTCACAGCGCCCGGGCGGTAGCTGGCGTCAAGAAACAAACGGAGATCCTCTGCCCAAAATCATCAAACCGCCGCGGTTACGCCAAGGCGATGTCATCGGTGTGATTGCGCCGGCCAGCCCGATGAAGCCGGAGCTGCTCGAAAAGGGCGTGCAATATTTGGAAAGCCTGGGCTATCGCGTCAAACTCGGGCGCTATGTGCAGCGTGAGCACGGCTATTTGGCCGGAACCGATGCCGAGCGCGCGCGCGATCTCAACAACATGTTCCGCGATAAGCGCGTGAACGCCATTATTTGCGTGCGCGGCGGTTATGGCACACCGCGAATTCTGCCGATGATTGATTATGACGTGATTCGCAAGCATCCCAAAATTTTCGTCGGTTATAGCGACATCACTGCGCTGCAACTCGCGATTCTCCGGCGCACCGGCTTGATGACCTTCTCCGGGCCGATGGTGGCGGCTGACATGGGCCGAGGCATCGATCCGTTTTCCGAAGCACAGTTTTGGCGCATGCTCACCGAGCCGGCGGCGTTTGGTGATTTGCAGCCGCAACAGGAAAAAGAATTCGCCGGCATCACAAACGGCAAAATCCGTGGGCGTTTGATCGGCGGTTGCCTCTCACTCGTTGCCACCGTTGCTGGCTCAACCTTCATGCCCTCGCTGAAAAACAGCATTTTTTTTCTGGAAGAGATTGGCGAGGATATTTATCGCATCGATCGCTATCTCGTACATCTGCGGGAACTGGACATCTTGAAGCAGATCGGCGGTTTCGTGCTCGGCCAAATGGTTGAGTGCGGTTCATCGAGCGGCACGCCATCGTTGAGTTTGGAAGATTTGATGCGGGATTTCATTCGCCCGCTGCGGGTTCCGGCTTTGATGAATTTGGAGTACGGCCACGCCAGTCGCAAGCACACCATGCCGATTGGCGGCCGTGCAGAGCTGATCGTCTCGGCCCGGCAAAAACGATTGACTATCACCGAGGCAGTTGTTCGCTGAAATAAACGAGCGCGCGAAGTCTGGCTTGCGTTCAGCGATATTTGATACTTCAACGTTTTGTGAACGCAAGCCAGACTTCGCCCAGTCTGCAAGCCTGACTTCGCCTGAATTGATAACATGAACCTCCGTCTCGCCGTTTTTGCCAGCGGCCGCGGCTCGAACTTCAAGGCCATTCTCGATGCCATTCAGTCCGGCACACTTGATGCAAAAGTGGTTTTGTTGATCAGCGATCAACCACAAGCCGGCGCTCTGCAAACCGCCGCGCAGGCCGGCATCCCGACGCGAATCATCGCGCCGAATGCTTTGGCAACAAGTGAGGATTACGGCAAGGCGTTATTGCAAGCGCTGGCTGAGTGTGACAGCAACTTCATCGTGCTCGCGGGTTTTCTGCGCATGATTCCAGCGGCGGTGATCAAGGCGTTCAGCGGCCGCATCATCAATATTCACCCCGCGCTGCTGCCAAGCTTTGGCGGCAAAGGCATGTACGGCTTGCGCGTGCACCAAGCCGTGCTCGATTACGGCTGCAAAGTGAGCGGCGCAACCGTGCATCTCGTCGATGAAAATTATGATACCGGCAAACCGCTGGTGCAGCGCTGTGTGCCGGTTTATGAGGATGACACACCCGAGTCGCTCGCGGCGCGGGTTCTGAAAGTCGAGCATCAAATTTTACCGGAAGCGTTGCAATTGTTTGCGAAGGATCGTGTGGTGATTGATGATCGAGGCGTTCGGATTTTAACGTAATCGTCGAGATCAATAGCAACTAGGCTGATTGAAACCGGAGCCGCCGCATCCTGAGCATGACTTCGGCAAGCTCAGTCGAACCGTCGAAGGGTGCTGGCTTCGACAAGCTCAGCCAGCGAAACGTTTTCACATCGTCCGAATTTTGAGGTACGCAAATACTCGTCAACCAAGTTTTGATTTCTTTTTGGGAAAGACCTCAATCGTGCAATCCATCAAACGCGCGCTGATTAGCGTGTACGACAAAACCAGCCTGCTCGAATTGGCGCGGGTTTTAGTCGAGCACAATATCGAAATCATCGCCACCGGCGGCACCAGCCGCGTTTTGCAGGAGAACGGCTTTCAGATTACGTCGATCGAAAAAGTCACCGGTTTTCCGGAAGTGCTGGAGGGCCGCGTGAAAACGCTGCATCCCAAAATTTTTGGCGGACTGCTGGCGCGGCGCGATCTGCCCGCGCATCTTGCGGAAACGGCGGCGCAGGGCATTGCTTTGATTGATTTGGTAGTCGTCAATCTCTATCCTTTTCGTGAAACGATTAGCCGTCCGCAGACCACGTTGGAAGAAGCTCTCGAAAACATCGACATTGGCGGTGTGGCGCTGATGCGCGCTGCAGCAAAAAATTTTGCCGCGATTGCAGTATTGACGCATCCCGGTCAATATGCGGCCTTCTGCGAAGAACTGCGCAAACACAACGGCGGACTGACGGAAACCACGCGACGGCAACTCGCGCTCGGCGCGTTTGCCTGCACGGCTGCGTATGACGCGGTGATCCATGCTTATCTGCAACGAACGGCGGAACGCGCGGTTTTGCCCGCTTCGCTGTTGTTTGCGCTCGAAAAGCAACAGGATTTGCGCTACGGCGAGAATCCACATCAGCGTGCGGGATTTTATCGTGACAGTTTGAGTCCAGCATCGGGGTTTCTCAGCAGCCGGCAGTTGCAAGGCAAAGAGCTTTCGTACAACAACATCGCTGACGCCGACGCCGCGCTCAATCTCGTGCGCCTGTTTCAAGAACCATGCTGTGTGATCATCAAGCATGCCAATCCCTGCGGCGTTGCGGTTGGCGATTCGTTGGCAGCCGCTTATGAAAACGCAAAGGTGACTGATCCGGCTTCCGCCTTCGGCGGTATTGTCGGTTTCAATCGCGAAGTAGACGGCGAAACCGCGGCGCGCGTTGCCGAGCTTTTTACGGAAGTGATCATCGCGCCCGCGTTTAGCACGGAAGCACAGCGCATTTTTGCAGGCAAAAAAAATCTGCGGTTGCTCGAGATGGAAGGTATCCGCACGCCAGCGCCGGCGGCATTGGAATTCAAAGCCGTGGCCGGCGGCGTGCTGGTGCAGGAACAAGATGTAAATGCGGAGGAGGACTCCCGTTTCAAAATTGTCACACAGCGACAGCCCACGCAACCGGAATGGCAGGCTCTGCGGTTTGCCTGGAAAGTGGTGCGGCTGGTGAAATCCAACGCTGTGATTTATTGCGGTCCGGATCGCACACTCGGGATTGGCGCCGGACAAATGAGCCGGGTGGATGCCGCGATTATTGCCGTGGAAAAAGCGAAGCGTGCCGGGCTCTCCGTGCAAGGCGCAGCCGTCGCGAGCGACGCATTTTTCCCTTTCGCCGATAGTGTTGAGGAAGCCGCACGCGCCGGCGCAACCGCAATTATTCAACCGGGCGGTTCGCTGCGCGACGCCGAAGTGATCGCGGCAGCAGACCGTCATCAACTGGCAATGGTTTTTACCGGCGTCCGGCACTTTCGCCATTAAGGCCATCTTGTGCAAGCGCAAACCAACATTTGATAAAACACTTTCCCGCGTGACGGTGAATATGAAAAATATCGAAAACTCAAATAATTCAAAAAATTTCTACCTCCGGCTGTTGAGACACGTTTCCGTGATGAAAGGCGATCACGCATGAATTTCTCTCTGCAAAATTTTTTGTCAACTGATATTGCCATGGATTTGGGCACGGCCAATACGCTGGTGTACGTGCGCGGCAAGGGGATATTGGTCAATGAACCGAGCATCGTTGCCTTGCGTAAAATTGATCAGGAAATCGTGGCCTATGGCCACGCGGCCAAAGAAATGCAGGGCCGCACTCCCAACGAGATCATTACCGTGCGGCCGATGAAAGACGGCGTGATCGCAGATTTTGAGCTGGCTGAGGCCATGATTCGCCATTTCATCCGCACGGTACAGGCGACGCGCATCTGGAGGCCGCGTATGGCCATCAGCATCCCCAGCGGCGTCACCGAAGTCGAAAAACGCGCGGTGCGCGACTCCGCCGAACATGCCGGCGCGCGCGAAGTTCATTTGATCGATGAGCCGATGGCGGCGGCTATCGGCATCGGCTTGCCGATTGACGAGCCGGTGGGCAGCATGGTGATCGATATCGGCGGCGGCACCACGGAAATTGCGGTGATCTCGCTTTCCGGTATTGTGAATCACAGCTCGATTCGCATCGCGGGCGATGAGATGAATGAGGCCATCGTGCAACATTTCAAACGCAATTACAACTTGTTGATTGGCGAAAATACCGCGGAGCAAATCAAGATCACGCTGGGCTCGGCAGCGCCGTTTCAAGACAAGACGACGATGACAGTGCGCGGCCGCGATTTGGTGGCGGGCATTCCCAAGACCGTCGAGATCACGTCGATGGAAGTGCAGGAGGCGCTTGCAGATTGCGTGAATTCGATTGTCGAAGCGACGAAACATTGCCTGGAACAAACGCCGCCGGAATTATCTGCGGATATTTTGGATCGCGGCATTGCGCTCTCCGGAGGCGGCGCGTTGCTGAAAGGCCTGGATGAACGTTTGCGCCGCGAAACCAGCCTGCCCATCATCGTTGCGGAAGATCCGCTTACGGCCGTGGTGCGCGGCACCGGCAAAGTGCTGGAGGCGATTCACAAATATCAAAAAGTTTTGACGAAGGTGAAGCGGTATTAGGCCCAATATCGTTCACTTAACATTTCGTTCGTTGTCCCGGCCCTTGTGCGCCGATGGTAACGAAAATAATTTCAATCTCTCTGCAGTGCCCCCCAACTTTTAATATTATGAGGGGCAGGACTACTAAGGGAACGGTATTGCTATTAGGCCGCCTATGCCTGGCCTTTCTGTCCAGACGGACGTGCAAACGGCGCAAGAGAGTTGGCCGGCGGAATTTTTATTGATCAAAACCCATGAAAACTGCGCTGCTCGATCGTTCGAACGAATATCTCATCTCGCGGCGGGAATATTTTACGCTGTTTGCCGCCGTAGTGGCGGCGCTTGCGATTCTATTCAACAACAATGCGCCGCAGATCGACGCTCTGCGCGGCGTGGCCCTCGATCGCTTCGCGTTCTTTCAGGAAAAGATGAGCTGGTTCGCCCGCTTGTCGCAATCGGCTGAGGAAGTGAGCGCGCTGCGCCAGCGCGCGACGCAACTCATGCTGGAAAACAGCCAACTGCGTGAAGCCTATCTGGAAAATTTTCGTTTGCGCCGCATGCTGGATTATCGCCAGCGTGAGCCTTTGCAATTTCGCGCGGCGCGTGTGCTGTCTGCGGAACGCAGCCGCACGCCCAACACCGTGGTGATCGATTTGGGCAAACAAGATAACATGCGTGTCAACATGCCGGTGGTGACGCCCGAAGGTTTGGCCGGCAAGATTTACCGGGTGCATGATCGCACCAGCCTGGTGCAACTGATGCTCGACCGCAATTTCAGCGTGAGCGCGCGCGCGCAAGGTGGGCGTGTCCTGGGCATCGTGTCGTGGAGCGACACGCGCGGCCTCGAAATGACCGGCGTGCCGCGCAACGCGGTGCTGCAAACAGGAGACGTGGTGGTGACGTCGGATTACAGCGCCCTCTACCCGCCGGGCTTGCGCATCGGCAAAATTCAGCAGCCTTCTTTTGAAAAAGGTGAACCGTTTATGCGTATTCCGCTCGAGCCGGCGGTGCAGTTCAACAGCCTCGAAGAAGTGTTCGTGATCATCACGCCGCCCGAACGCTTCAAGGTGTATGTTGCAGCGGATTCTAGCCGGGGAGAATAACTCAGTTGGCGAAACGTGTTGTCAAATACCTTCTGCTGTTTTCGAGCTTCTTGCTCGTGCAAGTCAGCTTGATTCCGCTGTTGACCATTTACGAAATCGCGCCGGATTTAATGTTGATCGGCGTGGTGCTCTCCGCGATTCGGCATGGCGCAATTGCCGCGATCGTGACGGGCTTCGTCGCTGGGCTGGCGCAAGATGCCGTCAGCACACATTTGTACGGTTTGCAGGCGCTGGCCAAAGCCGTGGCCGGCTTTGTTGCCGCTTATTTCGCGCGCGACAAGCTGAAATTCGACTTGCAGGTCACGCTCGGCATTGCTCTTGCAGCCGCGCTGGCGCATAATGTGATTCGCGACACCATTTATTATTTCGATGCCGATTTCGGTTTTTGGTATACGATTATCCGCTACGTGATTCCGAATTCCCTGTACACGTTGGCGCTGACCGCGATTACACACTTGTTGTTCGCCAAGAGTTTTAAGAGAAAATCGTGAGGCGTTATGGAATTGAACCTGGAATCAAAGCGCCGGATTTTTGCCGGCGGCCTTGCGCTGCTGTTTCTCGTTTTGATCGGCCGCTTTGCCTACGTGCAGCTTTTCAAGGGCGAACAGTTTCTCGAGGAAGCCAACAAAAACCGCGTGCGCATCATTGATGTCGATCCGCCGCGCGGCTTGATTCGCGACCGTTTCGGCGAAGTGTTGGTCGAGAACAGCCCGGCTTATGCGATTTATGCCGTTCCCGCCGAAATCCGCAATGCGCCGGAGGCTTATCAAATCATCTCCACCGCGTTGCGCATGTCGCCCGATGACCTGAAACAGCAAATCGCCAAAAACAAACGCGGCAATTTCACGCCGGTCAAAATCGGCCGCCAGGTTGATTTTGCCGCCTTCAGCCTGCTGAATGAACGCCGCCTGGAGTTGACGGGCGTGGATTTTCGCGCGGAATCGCGCCGCATGTACAACCACGGCGTCAAGGCGCCGCATTTGTTCGGTTATTTGAGCGAAATCAGCGACGCCGAATTGAACATATACGGCAACAATTACAGCCCGGGCGATCTCATCGGCAAAAAAGGCATCGAACGCCAGTATGAGAGAATCATGCGCGGCGAAAAAGGGCATCGCTTCATCGAAGTCGATGCCGTCGGCCGCGTCATTCGCGATCTCGCCGGGCAGGATACCACCTTCTTCAAAGACCAGGAGCCTGAGCCGGGCAAAGATTTATTGCTCGGGCTTGATGCCTCGCTGCAACGTATGCTCGAAGCGGAATTGGCCGGCAAAAACGGCGGGGCGGTGGTGTTGAATTGCAAGAACGGCGATGTGCTGGCGCTGGTGAGCAAACCGGATTTTGATCCCGAATTGTTCTCTAAACCGTTGACGCCGGAAATTTGGAATCGCCTGCTCAACGATCCGAATAAACCGTTGTATGATCGCATGGTGCAGAGCCTGTATCCGCCCGGCTCGACGTTTAAAATGATTACTGCCTTCGCCGGCCTGCAAACCGGCTTGATCAATCCCAATGAAACGGTTTTTTGTCCGGGGTATTATGTTTTTGGTGGCCGCACATTTGATTGCCACAAAAAGGGCGGCCACGGCACGGTGAATTTGCTCGGCGCGCTCGAACAATCCTGCAATGTTTATTTTTATCGCATGGGCTTTCGCGTCGGCTTGGAACATTGGACGGATTACGCTAAACGTTTCGGCTTTGGCATACAAACCGGCATCGATCTGAGTGAAGAAAGCGGGGGCTTGCTGCCGGATGAGGAGTATCTCGACCGGCGCTACGGCAAGGGCCGCTGGAGCAAAGGCATGATGTTAAACCTCGCGATTGGGCAGGGCGATTTACTGGTGACGCCTTTGCAAATGGCCTGTTTTGCCATGGCCATTGCAAACGAGGGCCGCAGTTTTAAGCCGCGCTTGATGCGCAGCATTCTGGATCCCTTCACGGGCAAAGAAGAATTCCCCGAGCCGGATTCGGTTTATGTGCGCGATATTCGAGCCGAAAATTGGGAATTGGTCCGGCGCGGCATGTTTTTGGTGGTAAACGGCGGTCGCGGCACGGCGGTCGGCTCGCGGGTTGCGGGACTCATCAGCGCGGGTAAAACCGGAACCGCACAGAATCCGCACGGCGAGCCGCACGGATGGTTCATTGGATTTGCACCGTTCGACGATCCGCAAGTCGCGTTTTGTGTGTTCATCGAAAACGGCGGCTCGGGCAGCGGCGCAGCGGCGCCCATTGCCAAAAAAATTCTCAGCTTTCTTCATCAAAACAATAAACTCGGCACGCAGCCGGAGCCTATCGACTCGGCAGATTGAAGCATGTTAGCCCGCACGAACATTAGCTGGAAAGATATCGACAAAGCCATCATTATTTGCGTGCTGCTCTTGGCGTCTGCCGGTTTGATGGCAATCTACAGCGCCACCAGCTCGCCCGTTACCTCGGCCGTGATCAAAAACAGTTTTTCGAAACAAATCATCTGGTTTTTGATGGGCGCGATGATTGCATCAGCGATTGTGCTGACGCCGGCGAAATACCTCCGCAGCTCGGCCTACTGGCTTTACGGCGTCTGCCTCGTGTTGCTGGTGTTAGTGCTGTTCATCGGCGGCGGCAAGGGCGTGCATCGCTGGTTCATTATCGGCCCGATATATTTGCAACCTGCCGAAATCGCAAAAATCGCCACGTTGCTCGCATTGGCGCGCTATCTTTCGGACGAGGCGCGCGACTTGAAAAGCCTCAAAGATATCGGCGTTTGTTTCGCCTTGGTGTTGGCGCCGACCGCATTGATTTTAAAAGAGCCGGATCTTGGCACCGCCATTGTGGTCGTGTCTTTGCTGTTACCGGTTTTGTTTTGGGCGGGCCTCTCGCCGTTCATCGTTTTTATAATCGTCAGCCCGGTGCTCACGGTTATTTCAGCGTTCAATGTTTTCACGTTTGGCGCGGTGATGCTGCTCATTATCGCCGTGCTGGTGCTCTCCAAGCGCAAATTGCCGGTGTTGTTAGCCATCTTCATTCTCAATGTCGGCGTGGGCGCGCTCACGCCCAAGTTGTGGCATGGCCTGAAAGATTATCAAAAGACCCGCATTCTGACGTTCGTCGGCATACAGGAAGATCCGCGCGGCACCGGCTATCAAGTCGCGCAGTCACAGGTTGCCATTGGCTCCGGCGGTTTTTGGGGCAAAGGCTGGTTGCGCGGCACGCAAACCAAATTGCGCTTTCTGCCGGAACAACACACGGATTTCATCTTTGCTGTGATCGGCGAAGAATTCGGATTTTGGGGCGTGATGATTGTGCTGATTACGTTTTTTGTTTTATTCTGGCGCGCGCTCGGCATCGCAATCTCGGCAAAAAACAAATTTCTTGTGCTCATGGTGGTGGGATGTGTCACTGTGCTCGGCGTTCATGTCATTGTTAACACCGGAATGACGGTCGGCATCATGCCGGTGACCGGCATTCCCTTGCCATTTTTAAGCTACGGCGGCTCCTCGTTATGGATGTGCATGACGCTCATCGGCTTGATTCTAAACGCGGGCGCGCGGCGGTTTCAATATTGATGCAAATTTCGCTTCCAGCCGCGATAAGTCAAAGTTTGCAATGGAACTAGGCCTTGACATTCTACCCGAACTTTCATACCTTTTGTGCAAAATTTTACAGTTTTGATACGGTGTATGCGTCGTGAAAGATAGAACATCGTGGTTGATATGCGGTGGCGTTGTTGCTTTGCTTGCGGCATTGCCTCTCAAAGCGCAAGAGTCAAAATTCGGGGTGGGGTTACGTGGCGGCGTCGGGCGCATCGAGGGAGATGTCAAACGCAATGTTCTGCGCGCCTTCGGTAGTGGCCTGGTCTTCTATTCTCCGGATCCTCATCTCGCCTTTGGAATCGAAGCGGGCGTCGGCGAATTTTTGACGGATGACGATACCCGGCAAGATTCCGTTGCTCTCGCCATTCCCATCGAGTTTGATGTTACGCTGCGCTATTCTCCCTATAAAACCGTTTCGCCGTTTGTGACCCTGGGCGCGGGCGGACTGGTTTGGTACAACGTGCGTAAAAGCGATCGCAAATCGTTTCAAGGCGGCCCCAAGGAAGATGAGCGCGCCTATCTGTTCAAAACGGCTGGCGGAATTGACCTCGCGCTTTCGCAGCGCTTCAATTGGTCCTTCGGCGCAGCGTTTCGCTATACGCTCAGCGACAACCTCGATTTGAATTCCAGCGGCGATGAAAACGACGGCATCATTACGCTGTTCACCGGCTTGACCTTGAAATTAGGCGGCGGCCTGCCCGACCGCGATCGCGACGGCGTGCTCGATCGCTTTGATCTCGATTCCCGCGCCCGGGAAGATCGCGACGGCTATATGGATCATGACGGCGTGCCGGATACCCAGATTACCACAAGCTTGCTGGCGTTTACCACTTCGAACACAGCGGCGAGCGGCGCAGACGACATTCCGCCGGTGGTTATTCATCATCCGATCAAGCGCGCCACTGCCGGCCGCGATTTGCGCGTGCGCGCAGAGATTTTCGAAAATCGCAATTTGTTGAAAGCTGCGGTATTGTATCGTCCGGTGAATGTCCGGCGCTGGCTGGTGGAGCCGATGATGACGGCGGATCTTGAAACTTATCAGGCCCTTCTTCCCGGGCCGGCTATTCCCAAAGGCGGGCTGGAATATTGCGTCGTCGCCGTTGATGAAGCCATCAGCGGCTTGGGCTATAGCGGATTGCTCAATCGCCCGAATTATGTCATGGTCAACGGCGGCGAAACCTATTGGCGCATCGCCGCGTTCTTGGCGGCTGCGGGCGGATGGGGCACAGCGGCCTATCTGGTGCAACGCAAACAGAACTAGAGGTATGGCCGCCCCCTTATTTTGCATATTCTGTAAAGCTAATCGATTGTTTTCGAGTATGCGTTTTAGACAAAAGCAGGCTTTCCGGCTATACCCCTGGCGCGAATTTTAGCGATGAGGATTTTTAAAAAAGTTATTCGAGTCACGAGGAGATTTTGATGAAGCAAAACGTTTTTGGCAAAACCGGCTTGATAAAATTCGTTCTTCCCACGATGGCGCTGCTGCTCACGTCCTTGTTTCTGTTCGCTTGCGGCGGCGGCCGCAAAACCACGGCGGGCGGTGAGGGCGGCCAGGATGTTGATATCGATAGCCTGCTGGAAGGCGGCGAGCAAGCCACGCAGCCTTCTGCCGCGGACGATGAAACAGAAGTCTTGAAACTTTTGGGCATTGTTCCAGAAAATAAAGCGGAAGAGGCGAAGCCGCAAGAAGCAGCCGCACCGGCGGCCGCACCCGCGAATCTCAACGCGGAAGTGGAACGGCTACAGCGCGAGTTGCAGAGCAAGGATCAACAAATTTCAAGCCTGCGAGCGGATGTCAGCGAAAAAGACCGCCGCTTGCAAGCTTTGCAAACCGAGCTGGAAAGCGCGCAACGCCGCAGCGTGGCGCCGAGCACGAGAATTGCCGGCGATTATGCGCAGCGCTATGCGCAAGCGCGCGACCTGTACGAGCAAAAGCGCTATAACGATGCCATTGCCGTTTTCGCGGCGCTGCTCGCGCAAGATGATCGCAACAGCCTGGCGGATAATTGCCAATATTGGATCGGCGAGTGTTACTACGGCCTCGGCAACTTTGTGCAATCGGCCGCCGAGTTTCAAAAAGTGCTCGCGTTTTCGCGTTCCGACAAGCTCGATGACGCCCATCTCAAGCTCGGGTTGTGCTATTTGCGCACCGGCGATCGCGCGCGCGCGCGCAGCGAGCTTGAACAATTACTCGCCATCTACCCCAATAGCGAATATGTGGAAAAAGCGCGACGTTATCTCAGCCGGATGTAACCGGCGGCAAAAACTGTCTGCACGCGCCGATTCGAATCAACAGCGACACGCGCAAAAACCGCTATCATTGTTCTGCTGTGTTACGAGAACCTTCGGGGTGGCGTCAAGCCACCCTTTTC
>SZPB01000033.1 GCA_030263535.1 Cytophagia bacterium CHB2 | reverse complement strand
TCGAATCACCTTCGTAAAATGCCGCGTTGAGTTCGCCCGCTTGTGCCTCACCGCCTGAAGCCGAGTAACTCATGCCATAAAAAAAATTGAAGCCTTGCTGCGCGCGTGCTGAGAGGTATGATTCAAAATCATTCCGGGTCGACAAAGCTTGCGTGCGAAAAGAAGGTTGCATGTCGCCGGCAAGAAAAAACGGCCCGCCTGCGCTGTGCGCCAGCGTGCGCAACGAGGTGACGGCCTGGTGTACGTGACCGCGCGCGGAAATGTGTGAGGGCGGCAACGCGCCGCTGCAAAGCAACTGGCCTTGTTTGGCGTTTAAGCCGGCGTCATTCGACTTGGAACTCCAAACCCATTTGCCCGCGGCGATGGGCGCAAAGCGTGCGCAAAAAGTCTGATCGCCATCCCAAAATCCTTCGACGGCAATCGTCTTGCCTTTCGCCGGGCCGGAAACTCCGGTGAAGGTGAGGGTCACTGCTGGCCCGTTGAGGTAGGGATTCTCGCCGGCGTTTGCCGCGGTCAGATAAATCTCATGGACATCAAACAATGCGACTTGCCCGGCGCTATCCGGCGGCGTGTTCAACACGATTCCTGGCGAGCGCGTCACGCGGCCTTTGATGTCACGCGCGACGGCGCGGAGAAAATATTTCTTGGAAGGCAGCAAATCATGCAGCGTCACAAAATGTTTGCGGCTGAAATCTTTCTCTTCTGCGGTTTTGTGACTGTACTCCGGATCCAGGCCGAACTCGATCTGCGCGCTGGCAGGCGCGTCGGTGTCCCAGCGGACAAGCGCAGTCGATGACGTGACAGTGCCGCCGGCGAGATTGCTTATAACAGGCGGCGAGGTTGCGGCAGCCTCCTCCGTGGCCACAATCAACTCCGGTTGGTGATTGAGCGATTCGCGCGCATCGAATGAAACCGGTTTCTCGCCTGCGCCGATCAAGGCAAAATTGAATATACCATTGCCCGTCATCACGGATTCCACCTCGAACGCATGCCATTGCCCGGCCTGCACTGCGCTCAACCGGCCAATGGGCGGCGTGGTGACCGCGGGTTTCGTCAGCCACGTGACGTCATGCTCATTCCAATTCTGCTGCAGGAGATGAAGATTGCCGCCGCTTCGGCCGGATTGCCGGCCGTGCAAGCGCAACGTGGCAGAGGCAATCGTTCCCTGCACACCCTCGACTTGAAATCGCAAATAAGATTCCCAGCCGCTGGCGGCAAGCAAATTGACGCCGCCATAATTGCCGTGATTGCGCGTGACGCCAAAAATGCCGGAAGCTTCAACCGAGGCATCTGCGCTGGCTTTGAAAAGATACAGGCTGTTTGCCAGCGTCGTAAAAGTCTGTTTTGTTGAAACAGAACGGTTACCCTCTTCATCGAGCGCAACAATGCGGTAATGATAGGATTGATTCGGCGCAAGCCCGGCCAGGGTTGTGCTGAATGTTTGTGCGGGAGGCCCTAGAATCGCGGTCTGATTGCCAAAGGCTGCAGTCGTCCCGTATTCAACATAACAGATCGCGGGGGCATTTGTGCTCCAGTGCAAGCGCGCGGCGTTGGCGTAAATGCTTTGTGTTACGATTTCAGCCGGCGCCGGCGGCAAAGATTTTTCCGGCGGCAAAAATTCCTTCACAATGAGGTTGGAATAAACCGGCCCGATCATCGAGGGGTATTGATTGCCCTTGAAATTGGTTTGAAAATCACCGCTCACCGTGCGGTCGCGCCCGAGAAAAAGATAGCGCAACTGCATTGGGCTCGCGTGGGTGTGCGTTGCCGCGAGCTTGCCGTTGCGGAAGTACTGCAATTGCTTGCCCTGCCAAATGACCGTGACGTAATAGGTTCGTTCGAGTTCCCAATCATCCCAAACGATCGTGCTTTGTTCATTTGAATTATCAGTGAACGAAAGCATTTTCACGCCGGGTTTGTAATTGAAGCCGGTATGCAAGTCCCACAACGTTTCCTGATTTTCTACGATGTTGTGATCGCCCCAGGGATTGCGGAACATGCTCAGCACGTGATGGCGCTCAACGGCGTTTTGTTCGCCCGGCTTGAAATTGTTGAGTTGAATGGTAAGCGCGCCGTTCTCGAGGTATCTGCCGAGATCGTAGACAATCATGTCTTCCGGACCGGTGACTTTCCAGCCGTTGGCGGTGAATTGGCCGCCGCTGCGCGCGCCCAGCGTGTTATTTTGCAGAGGATCGTCCAATACGATTTGCTCGCGCACGGTTGTGGCTGTGCTTGCGTTTTGTATCACAAAATCATCAACGACCCACTCGCCGTTGACTTCGGTGTAATCCGCGGCTAGTTCGACATAATACGGATCTGCGGGTTTCAGATTGGGCAACGAAAAAATTTCGGCGTACGCCGTTTCCCAAACTTCCCCGTCAAAAGAATATTCAAAATGAATCGTTTCGGAGGTGAGCCGCATGCGCAAATAACAAACACCGGAAAGCGTCACGTCTTCGGCGACTTCCCGTCCGCCGACCTGGCGGTTTTTGCTCCAGCGGACAAAAAGCTTGTAAGGAGAATCGCGCGACGAACGGTAGGTGTAGAAGCGGTAACTGTTCGGCTCTTCGGAAAAAGCAATGGCCGAGGCGCTGTTTGCGGTCGGCGAAATGCCCAGCGCGCCGTCGCCGTTGGGCTGTGCAACTTTTATTTGAACGATTCTATTCTGCAGCGAGAATTTTTCGCGCGTGTACATCCAGCCGCTGGTGCGGCCGGAAGAACGCAAATGCAATTCTCCGTTTTCAATGGCAGAGAGATTGCCGGCATGCTTGCCGAATACCCATTTTTGCGAGTTGAGAATCGGCCGGTTGAAATCATCGCTGAACACAGCCTCTTGCGCATGCAGGCTGGTTGTCAGCAACAACAACGCCCCGGCGCCTCCAATCATCAAACGAAACATTTCGCTTCTCCTGAGCACGAAAATTTTGCTGCAATCCTACACTTATTAAAACGGATGCACGAACAATCCCGAGCGCAGCTTGGGCTCGAACCACGTCGATTTCGGCGGCATCAACTCGCCGGCATCGGAAACCGCGAACAGCTCATCAAGACTCGTGGGATAAAGGCTGATGGCCATCTGCGCTTCGCCGGAATCAACCAACTGCTTTAGCGTCTCAACACCGCGCGCGCCGCCCACAAAATCGACACGCGGATCCGTGCGTTGATAGTGAATGCCAAAATAAGGCGCGAGAATCTGCTCTTGCAGCCGCGTCACATCAAGCCCCGCGGTGGCCACTCGCTGTGTTACAGATTTGAGAGAAAGCCCATGCCAGCTTCCATTAACATACAAGCTGATCTCGCCTTTGCGCAAAGGCGAGGGAGGCGCATTGTTTGTTAACAAAAAGTCACGGCGCAACGCGTGCAAAAAGTTTTGCGGCTGCCAATCCGGCAATCTCCGCACGACGCGATTGTAAGGCAAAATCCGGAGTTGTTCGGCGGGAAAAAGTGTGGCCGGGAAAAAATTGTATTCTTCCACAACGGTATGATTGGAATTCTGTTCACACCAATGCGCCCGCACTCGGCTTGCGCCCGCGGAACGATGATGGCCGTCAGCAATGTACAGCCGCGGCACGGTTTGAAATGCCCACACAAACGCGGCCGGATCGCCAACCTGCCAAACCGTGTGTTGCACACCGTCGTCCGCGCGAAAATCGAATAGCGGTGGTTTGCGGCATTCGGCTTCTACTAGCGCGTTGATTTCATCGCGGCCGCGATAAGCGATCAACACCGCTTCGGGATGCGCTGCCAGCGCGAGCATGTGTTGCACGCGGTCGTTTTCCTTGTCCGGCTTGGTTTTTTCATGCTTGCAAATCAATTCGTTGTCATAGTCATCGACGCTGCAACAACCCACCACGCCGGTTTGTTCATGCGCCTGCGTCTTCAAACGATAGATCAAAAGTTGCGGCCCGGAACTTTGGACGAAGAGTTTTTCTGCTTGAAAGCGAGTAAAGTTCTCACGGGCTTTTTGATAGACGAGAGGATCGTAAGGATCAATCGTCTCCGGCAAGTCAATTTCCGGGCGCACGACGTGCAGAAAACAAGCCGGGTTGCCGGCCGCGATTTGCCGCGCTTCGGCAGTGGTGACCACATCATACGGCGGGCAGGCGATTTGAGCTGCATGCGCGGCTTGCGGCAGCAGCAGCGGTGAGGGGCGCAGGGTTGCCATGTTGACTCCGGTTTAGCGGGTTCTTTCTCAAGGGGACGCAGCAATATATCACAGCGTGACGCTTGGTGCAAAACAAATTCATGGCAAACGCTATCATAACCCGAACGAGCCGGAACCAAACAAGTCAACCGCGAATAAGCGCGAATTGACGCGAATAAAAATATCAGCGTTAATTCACGGTTTAAAAATATTTGCCGAAAAAGCACAGAATTGATCTTAAAAACTCTAATGATGACTGATCATGAAGCAAGCATATCTACTCCGCGACGCCATGTGCAGGGAAAATCCGCTTGACTTTTTAGGCAAAGAGTGTATATTGCCCAACGCTTTACTTAATGATACGGATGCATGTTTTAGCGGCAAGGACGTTGATTTTTGGGCTTATGTGGCTGCGGGAGTCGCACAAGTTGTAAGCGAATTGGCTTCGTGATCAGGCAGGAGTAACGCGCATCATACCTGACCCCCATGCTGGACTCCCCAAGAGAGCCTCCGAAATCTGAGGAAGGTGTCCCCCATCATTTCATAAATTCGATCATCACTGTGCAAGAAATCCTATTCTATGCGTTCGCCGTGTTGGCGGTGGTTTCCGCGCTGGCAATGGTGCTGCATCGCAACCCGGTTTATAGCGCCATTTTTTTGATTGTCACCTTGTTTGCGCTGGCCGGCTTTTTCGTGCTGCTGAATGCGCCTTTCGTTGCCGCGGTGCATATCATCGTTTATGCCGGCGCGATTATGGTGCTGTTTCTGTTCGTCATCATGCTGTTGAATTTGAAGCGCGATCCGGCGCGTGAAGCCCGCAAAATCACCCGCCGCTTCGTCGGCATTGCATTGGTTGCGGCGCTTCTGCTCGAAATCAGCGCCTTGATCGGCGCGGCTTATTACACCTCGGCCAACGGCGCGCCGGCGGCCGGCAACACGCTCGCCGGACTGAATGCCGGCTTTGCCGGCAGCACGCCGGAAATCGGCAGAGCATTGTTTACCACCTATTTGTTGCCGTTCGAAGTGGCCTCGCTGCTGCTGTTGGCCGCGATGATCGGCGCCGTGGTGCTGGCCAAGAAAAACCTGATTTGATTTGTGTGTCTGGCTGTGTGACAAGAAATCATTCATCATGCCTCTTTCACATTATTTGATCCTCAGCGCCATTTTGTTCGCCATCGGCGTGGCCGGCGTTCTGCTGCGGCGCAATGCCATCGTCATCTTCATGTCGATCGAGTTGATGCTCAATGCCGTGAACGTCACGTTCGTTGCGTTTGCCGCGCATTATGGCAGTATTGAAGGCCAAATTTTCGTCTTCTTCGTAATGGTCGTCGCGGCTGCGGAAGTGGCCGTCGGGCTTGCTTTGATGGTGGCAATTTTTCGGCTGCGAGGAACGGTGTTTGTTGATGAACTGAATCTGATGAAATGGTGATGCAGAACTATCTTTGGCTGATTCCGTTTTTTCCCCTGCTTGGCTTCGCAATCAACGGCCTGTTGGGGCCGCGGCTCGGCGAAAAAGGCGTCAGTTTTGTTGGCGCCGGCGTCGTGCTCGCGAGTTTTATTGCCGGGCTGTTTGCGTTCTTCGATCTTATCAGTCTCGCGCCTGAATCCCGCCTGTTTACGCAATCTCTCTATCAATGGATGGCAGCCGGCAGTTTTAGCGTTGATATCGGATTGCGCCTCGATGCCCTGTCGATTACCATGGTGTTGGTCGTCACCGGCGTGGGATTTCTCATTCATGTTTACTCCGTCGGCTACATGCACGGCGACCGCGGGTTTGCGCGTTTCTTCGCGTTTCTCAATCTCTTCACTTTTGCCATGTTGCTGCTCGTCATGGGCAGTAATTTTCTCGTGATGTTCGTGGGCTGGGAGGGTGTGGGCTTGTGTTCCTATCTGCTGATCGGGTTCTATTACGATCAAATTTTCGATAAAACCACCGGCATGACCTGCGCGCAAGCCGGCAGCAAAGCGTTCATCGTCAATCGCATCGGCGATTTCGGGTTTTTGCTCGGCCTCTTTCTCATTTTTGTGATCTTCGGCTCGCTGGATTTCGAAAAAGTTTTTACGCTCGCCGGCCAGGGCGTCACGGCAAACGGTGAACTGCTGTCCGCCGGCGTGGTAACCGCTATTTGCCTCCTGCTTTTTGTCGGCGCCACGGGTAAATCCGCGCAGATTCCGCTTTATGTTTGGCTGCCTGACGCGATGGCCGGCCCGACGCCGGTTTCCGCCTTGATTCACGCGGCCACGATGGTCACTGCCGGCGTCTACATGGTGGCGCGTTGCAGCGTGTTGTTCATGCAGTCGGCGCTGGCGCTCGAAGTCGTTGCGATCGTTGGCCTCGCCACCGCGGCGTTTGCCGGAACCATGGCGCTCACCGCCACCGACATCAAAAAAGTGCTGGCCTATTCCACCGTCAGCCAGCTTGGCTATATGTTTCTCGCGTGCGGCGTGGGCGCATTCGCTGCGGGCATTTTTCATCTTGTCACGCATGCCTTTTTCAAGGCCCTGCTCTTCCTGGGCGCCGGCAGCGTGATGCACGGCCTGGGCGGCGAAACCAACATCATGAAAATGGGCGATCTCAAGAAGCATATGCCCGTAACCCATGTGACCTTTCTCATCGCGGGGCTGGCGATTGCCGGCATTCCCGGCTTTTCCGGCTTCTTTTCCAAAGATGAAATTTTGTGGAAGACGTTCAGCAACCCGCACGGCTCCGTGGTGTTTTATGTCATTGCTCTGGCAACCGCGGGCCTTACCGCATTCTACATGTTCCGCATGATCTTCCTGACGTTCTACGGCCATTCGCGCGTGGCGCCGGAAGTCATGAATCACATCCACGAATCCCCGAAAGTGATGACCGTGCCGTTGATGATCCTGGCGGTGCTCGCGATCGCCGGCGGCTATATCGGCATTCCGCACGTTTTCAATCAAATTGAACATTTTCTCGATCCGGTGTTTGCGCGGCATCGCGCAGCGGAAGCCCATGCCGCCGGCAGTCTTTCGTTGGAACTGATGTTGATGGCGCTATCGGTGGCGGTCGCGCTTGCCGGCATTTTCCTGGCGCGGCACATGTATCTGCAAAAACCGGCGCTGGCCGGACGCGTGAGTCAGCGCTTCCGCGCGCTTTACATGCTGCTCTCGCGCAAGTATTATGTGGATGAAATCTATGACGCCCTGTTCGTGCGGCCGATTCACCGTTTTTCGGAATCCTTTTTGTGGAAAGTTTTTGATGTGAAAGGCATCGACGGATTCGTGAATTTCGTGCCGAAAGTTTTTGATTCCGCTGCCGGGGTGTTGCGGCGCTGGCAAACCGGCATCGTGCAAAACTACGCCGTCTCCATCATGGTGGGTTTGATTTTGGTGTTGGGATATTTATTGATGAAGTAGCCGCCGTCTGTGCCGGCGGCAGGCAATGTCTAAACGTTTGATAGTTTAATTATGGACGCCCGGCAAGGGCGATACGACCAAAATAAAAATTCTCATGTTCGATAGCTTGCCGATTCTCTCTCTCTTGATCTTCACGCCGCTCGCCGGCGCGCTGATCGTCAGTTTGATTCCCAAACAAAACACCGGGCTGATGCGCGGCGTTACGCTGGGCGTCACGCTGTTGGTTTTTGTCATAAGCCTGCCGTTGTTCTTCAACTTTGACAACGCCCGCATTGCCTTTCAATTTGAAGAACGCCTGGAATGGATTCCGGCGATGCGCGCGACCTATCATGTCGGCATTGACGGCATTAGCCTGCTGATGGTGATGCTCACCACCTTTCTCTCGCCGCTGGTGATTCTGTCCTCGTGGAACGATATTAAAACCGGCGTCAAGGGCTATCTCGTTTCCATGCTCATGCTCGAATCCGGCATGGTGGGCGTCTTCGTGGCGCTGGACTTGCTGTTGTTTTATGTGTTCTGGGAAGTGATGCTAATCCCGATGTATTTCATCATCGGCGTTTGGGGCGGAAAGCGCAAGGTCTACGCGGCAGTGAAGTTCTTCATCTACACCATGATCGGCAGCTTGTTGATGCTGGTGGCCATTTTGTTTATCTATTTCTATTATGGCAAAGTCACCGGCACGCTCACGTTCGACTTCGTGCAAATCCGCGAATTGCTTTTCCCGGAGCATTATCAATTCTGGCTCTTTCTCGCATTCGGGCTGTCATTCGCCATCAAAGTGCCGATGTTCCCGTTTCACACCTGGCTGCCCGATGCCCACGTGGAAGCGCCCACGGCCGGCTCGGTGATTCTGGCCGGCGTCTTGCTGAAAATGGGCACCTACGGTTTTCTGCGTTTTTGTTTGCCGCTCTTTCCGAATGCCACGCTGCTATTTACGCCGTTAATCTCCGTACTCGCGATCATCGGCATCATTTACGGCGCGTGGGTCGCGATGGTGCAGCCCGACATCAAGAAGCTGGTCGCATACTCTTCCGTGAGTCATCTCGGCTTCGTCATGCTCGGCATTTTCACCCTCACGCCGCAGGGCTTGCAGGGCGGGCTGATTCAAATGGTGAATCACGGGTTGTCCACCGGCGCGCTGTTCTTAATCGTCGGCATGATTTACGAGCGCCGCCACACGCGCGAGATTTCCGATTTCGGCGGACTGGCGCGCCAGATCCCGATTTTTACCACCTTCTTTATGATCGCAACGCTGGCCTCGATCGGCCTGCCGGGCTTGAATGGTTTCATCGGCGAGTTTTTGGTTTTACTCGGCGCCTTTGCCGCGAATAAAATTTATGCCGCGCTTGCCGCCACCGGTGTGATCTTCGCCGCGGTTTACATGCTGTGGATGTTCCAGCGCGTGATGTTCGGCAAGCTCGACAAAGAAGAAAACAAACACCTCGCCGATCTTTCCAAACGGGAGATTGCCGTGCTGGTGCCGGTGACCGTCATGATGCTGCTCATCGGCGTCTGGGCGCAGCCGTTTCTCGCCAAGATGGAAACCTCGGTTGACGCGCTTATTCGAACCGTCAATTATCGCGCTGCGAAAGTGAACGATGCCCCCGGCCTGGCGCCGTTGGATTTTGCCATTGACCCGCCCCCTCCGGCGGCGCTGGCGCAGGAATGAATTGGTGTGATTCATAACATGACGTTGATATGATGAACGACTCGCTGACGATAGCTCAAATTATTTTTAATCTCGCGCCCATTCTCAGCTTGACGGTGACCGGATTTATTGTGCTGATTCTCGGCATGTTGTTTCCGCGCATGTATCGCGAGACCCTGGCAGCAGTGGTGTTGTTTGGTTTCGGCGTAGCCGTTTTTTACGCGGTGCAAAACTGGAATGAATCCGTCAGCCTGTTTCACGGCATGATCAGCGTCGATAAGTTTTCCAACGGATTCATCTGTTTGTTTGTCATTGCCGCCAGCCTGACGCTGTTGCTCTCGATTAATGCGCTGGAAAACACTTCGACGCTGGCCAGCGAGTTTTTTGCACTCATCATTTTTGCAACCGTGGGCATGGCGCTGATGGCGGCCAGCGGGCACTTGCTCACGCTTTTTCTCGGCCTGGAAACGCTCTCCATTTCGCTTTATGTTCTGGCAGGTTTCCGCCGCACCGACAAAAAAAGCATCGAAGCTTCCTTCAAATACTTTCTATTGGGCGCATTTGCCAGCGGCTTTCTGCTGTACGGCATTGCCTTGGTTTACGGCAGCGTGGGCAGCGCCAGCTTGAATGCGCTGGCAGAGGCCGTTAAAACACGCAACCTGCTCGAAACGCCGTTGCTCACCGCCGGTTTGGCGTTGATGGTGGCCGGCTTCGGCTTCAAGATTGCGCTCGCGCCGTTTCACACCTGGGCGCCGGATGTTTATCAGGGCGCGCCCACGCCGGTCTCCGCCTTCATGGCCACCGGTTCAAAAGCCGCAGCGTTTGCGGCGTTGCTGCGCGTGGTGATTTCTTCCGGCATGATGAGTCAGGTGAACTGGCAGCACATTTTCTGGATCGTCGCCGTCGCCACCATGACGGTCGGCAACATTGTCGCCTTGCGCCAGGAAAATATCAAACGCATGCTGGCCTATTCTTCGATTGCCCATGCGGGTTACATTTTGATCGGCGTGCTGGCAAATAATGAATTGGGCAGTTCGGCGGTGCTGTATTATTTGTTGAGCTATACCTTTATGAACATCGGCGCATTCGGCGTTGTCGCGTTTCTCTCAAAGACCGAGCATGAGTTGGTGAATATCAGCGATTATCGCGGCCTGGCGTTCTATCGCCCGTTTGCCGCGGTGGCCATGGCGATTTTCATGTTCTCGCTCGCCGGCATTCCGATTACCGCCGGCTTCATGAGCAAATTTTATGTGTTTTCGGCCGCGGTGCAATCCGGTTACATCTGGCTGGTGATTCTCGGGGTGATCAATTCGATGATCAGCCTGTACTACTATCTCGGCGTTGTCGTGGTCATGTTTATGCAGAAATCCGAGACCGCGGGAGAAGAGCTGGCGCTCGAACGGCTGCCGGCCGTGGGCCTGGCATTGATCATCGCGATTTTTGGAACAATTCAGCTCGGCATTGCGCCGGCGCGCTGGATGGAAGCATTTCAAGATTTGGCGCGCTCGGTGATGTGAGCCGGCCTGTTCGCTTTGAGGCGGGAGTAAAGGAGAAAGTGAAGCTGGCTTTCTCCTTTTTTTGTTTGAATGGTTTCTTGACTTGTTGCGTGCCGCGCCAGCGAAAAGGATTCATCAAGAAGTGGGTGAATAGCGCTGGAGACGCTCTTGCACCCAGAGATTGACCAGCGTCTGCATGGAGACCCCCTCGCGTTGTACGGCTCGTTTCATGGCTTGCGTCAATTCGTCGGACAAGGTGACGACGAATTGACGTTTGGGTTTGGGGAAATCGCATAACGGACGTCTTCAAGTTGATTCTCGTAGTCCGTTAAATCAGGCCTGTCCCAAAAATCTGCAAGCGCTTCAAAGCTTTTGAACTGCTCCGGAAGCGGTTCGACTTTGCGTTTATTTTTTTTCATAGCGAGTTTGTCAACGATTTCCCAACGCCAGATGAACCCGGTGATTTTTATCATATGAGAAAATTAATTTTTCTATTCGATAAATCAAAGTGCATTCTTTTCTGTTATGTATTCCCCGGCGCGCATTTCAAGTGATGTTTTTGCTGCCTGGCGATCCCTAGCCGCCGACAACCGTTCCGGCGCTGGTGAAATTTATGTGCGCGCAGTGCGAACGTTGCGCGATCACTTCGCCAGTTTGGCCGAGGGCCCCGAGGCGCTGCGCGATTGGCCGCATTGGCTGCACGGCCTGCTGCAAGCGCAAAGCATGATGGCGCCGTTGTATAATCTCTGCAATCGCCTGGCGTTGGCGCTGGAATGCGGCGAACCTGCGCAACCCCGAAACGAGATTCTCAAAATTCTCGATGAAGAGTTGGCGCATGCTCCTTCCCGGGAGAGCTTGATGGCGCAACATGCCAGCCAGGCCATTTCCTCCTGGCGGCGCGTGATGACGCATAGCTACAGCAGCGCTGTTGCGGCCGCGCTGCAACATGCGCAAACCGCAAACGCCTCGTTGGAAGTTTTTATCAGCGAAGCGCGCCCCATGAACGAAGGCCGGCGCATGGCGGAACGGCTGGCCCAAGCCGGCATCATGGTTCACTTTTTTGTTGATGATGCACGCGGTCGCTTCATTGCTGCGGTTGATGGCGTTCTGCTCGGCGCTGATCGCATCTCCGAAAATGTCTTCGTGAACAAAATCGGTACTGCCAGCCTGGTGAATTTGGCCGGGCAGCACGGCAAACCGGTGTTCATTGTTTCACAAACAAACAAATGCTGGCCCTCCCGCCTTCACCTGCAGGAGGAAGCCGGGCATTTGCCTGACGAAATCTGGCCGCACGCGCCGGCAAACGTGTTGCTTCACAATTTTTATTTTGAAGAAATCGCGCTCGCGCCGGGGATCGGCATATTGACCGAAAACGGCCTCCTAACGCCTGCTGCCCTCGCGGCATACTTCAAAAATTTCGTTCCGGCAAAATTCTGGATGCACCGAGCATAAATTGTTCAAACCAATTTGCAGCGGGCCGAAACCTCAAACGTTGTGAGCAGCACGGCGGAATAGGCAAAACCATTTTGGATAAAACCATTCCAAGCTTCAGACAAAACCCGTTGGCAGCTTTTATCAGTTGGATAAGGTCTTCATTTAACCGTCCCGTTCTTTGAGAGATCCATTTCTCCAAGCGAGGAAAAACGCCACACGATTTCCCAACAACATAGCGATCAATCAACAGCACTTTCATCTTGCACAACCACAACGGAGGAACCATGGAAATCACCATCAAAACCGCTCACCCGGACACAATTTCCTGCGCCGCATTGCTTCTGCTCACCCCGCCGGCAACCGCGAAATCCGATTTGCAAATTTTCAACCTTGCTGGAAAATCAAAACACCTGCCCGCCATTAACAAATTGCACCGGCTTGGTGATTTTCACGGCAACGCCGAAGAAGTTGTCTGGTTTCATCCGGAAGAGGCTCCTGCACAACGCGTTTTGCTTGCCGGTTTGGGCAGGAGAGAAGGTGAGGTCGAAAAGCTGAAGGACGGGCCGCACCTGCAGCGTGTCATCGCCAATGCCGTGGCTGCCGCGCGTAAGCTCGGCGTGCAGGAAATTTGTGTGCCGCTGGGCGGTGCACTCACCGATCAGTTCGGAGCAGGCGAGGCGGCGCGCTTGCTCGCCGAAGCCGCGCTTTTGGCGAATTATCAATTCGTCAAATACAAATCAAAAGCCGGGCCTCGTGATCAGCCCTTGCAACGCTTGACTATTGCCGTGGAGAATTCGCGGCAGCAGACGGAAGCAACAGCGGGAGTTGAACACGGCCGGGTGTTCGCAACGTGGACGTGTTGCGCCAGAGATTTGCAGAACATGCCGTCCAACGACCTCACGCCCGAGTTGTTTGCACAGATTGCACAAATGAAGGCCGCGGAAGCCGGAATCTCATGTCGCGTATTTGATGAAAACATGATCCGCGAGCTGCGCATGGGCGCGTTGCTGGCCGTGGCGCAGGGCAGCAACAACCCGCCGCGCTTCGTCGTGCTCGAAAATCACCAACCCGATTCCGCGGATACAATTGTTTTGATTGGCAAAGGCGTGACATTTGACAGCGGCGGCCTTTCGATCAAATCGTCGAAGGCCATGGAGGAAATGAAATTCGACATGTCCGGCGCGGCGACCGCGCTGTCCGCGATTTGCTGCCTGGCGCAGTTGCGCACACCACTCCATCTTGTTTGCCTGCTTCCGTTGGTTGAAAACATGCCCAGCGGGCAGGCGTTGCGGCCCGGTGACATTGTGCGCGCCTCGAATGGCAAAACCATCGAAGTCGCAGATACCGATGCCGAAGGCCGGTTGATTTTGGCGGACGCACTGGCGTACGCCAGCCGTTTCGCCCCCGCGGCCGTTATCGATCTTGCCACCTTGACCGGATCCGTATTTTATGCGCTTGGTGAAGCTGCTGCCGGATTGTTCTCAAATGACTCGGATCTGAGCGATAACATCAAGCAAGCAGCGCAAACAAGCGGCGAACGCGTGTGGGAATTGCCGCTGTTCCCGGAATTCACCAAGAACCTTGCCAGCGAAATTGCCGATTTGCGCAATATTTCCTCCAAGAAAGTTGGCGCCGGCGCAAGTCACGGTGCGGCGTTTCTGGCAGCCTTCGTCAATGGGTACAAATGGGCGCATCTCGACATTGCCGCGGTGGCGTTTCCGCAGGAAACCACGCCGCTTTGTCCCACCAAAGGAACGGGCTGGGGCGTGCGCTTGCTCGTGCAACTTTGCCAGGATTGGGCGGCGCACCAGCAGTAAACCGGGATGGCTAGTCCATCACAAGTGAAATCGTTGCTTTTAAAGCAAAAACTTTTCTGTAAGCGGATACGTGTTTACTTTATCCGCTTACCCAGAAGCTTTTTGGTTGCGGCTCGTCGCTTTGGGTTTCAATCCTCTAACTTGACTTTGAGGTAAGCGCGTCTTATACTTCTGATGAATTTTGATCTGTGCATGCAATTATGATCAGCCACGGCTCAGCCGTGGCTTTTTCGCGGCAGATGCCGTGGCCACGACGCACCAAAACAATCGCGGTTACCCATTCTATCGTTGCGTTTTTTCAGAGCGGAAGAAGCTGCAATCGCCTTGAATTGTCAAGCATCAAGTGAGCCGGGCGCATTGGCATCAGACTAAGCTTCAGTGTTTGTGAGCAGTCATTGAGTGACATTAAAATTTGCCTGCTTCAATCTCAAAACCTCGCATCATCTATTTCTCCATGGACACGGATTGGTGTCATGAAGAAATCCTGCAATACGCCCTCGAATTATTTCGCGAACACAATTTCCCCTGTACTGTTTTTGCAACAGGCCATTATGCTAGCCTCACGCGCCACACCAGCGCCGAACTCGAAATCGGCCTTCATCCCAATTTCAATGAAACCACGATTTCCGGTTACGAGAGTATGTTGCGCGCCTTGCGCCGGCTCTATCCGCAAGCCGAAGGCGTGTCTAGCCATGCCATGACGAGCAGCACACCGATCCTCAATCTCTTCAAACAATACGGTTGCACTTACGACCGCAATCTCTTGTGTTATAAAATTCCCCAAGCCCCGGCCTTTCAGCATTACAATGGTCTGTGGCGTGTGCCGATTTTCTGGGAAGACGATATCTGGTTCACGGTCGAACCCGGCGTTGCGTTTGATGAGAGTCTGCTGGCGCTTGAGCGTTTTCGCTGCAATTTCAACTTTCATCCCCTACATCTTTACCTCAATACCGAATCAGTAGCGCATTATCAAGAATGCAAACCGCTGCAACACCAGCCGGAAGCGCTGGCAAATCACGTTGGCAAGGGTTATGGCGCGCGCAGCTATTTTCTGGATCTGGTCAGGCATATCAAAAAGGAGAAGATTGTCACGGGGCTCCTCAAGGATTTTGTGAAATCATGAGCATCGTTTTTTTCGGCACGACGGATACCGGCTATCACTGTCTTGAACAAATGTTGCTGGCCGGATTGCCGGTCGCCGGTATTGTAACCGGTTTGCCGGAGTTCGAAATTTCCTATGCCAAAGGCAGAGTCCAGAACCGGCGCCACCGCGATTTTCACTTGTTCCAGGAACGTTTCGGTGTGCCGGTATTGACCTTTACTCGCAAGTTTGATGAAGCAATTCTGTCGACGCTTGCGAGTTGGGAGCCGCAATTGCTGGTCGTGATCGGATGGTATCATCTCATCCCGGCGCGGGTGCGGGCGTTGGCGCCGCTGGGGACGGTTGGCATTCACTGGTCGCTGTTGCCGAAGTATCGCGGCGGTTCGCCGCTGGTGTGGGCCATCCTCAATGGTGAGCGCGAAACCGGCGCTTCTTTGTTTTATCTCGAAGACAAAGTTGATGCCGGCAGAATTATTGCGCAAACACCCGTACCGATTGACGAGCATGAAAACGTCGCGCACTTGATTGAAAAACTCAACACGGCTTCGGGGAGAATTGTGGTGGCGCATGTGCCCAAGATTCTCCAGGGCACGGCCGCCTCGTGGCCTCAGGATGAAGCGCATGCCACCTATTTCCGTCCGCGCTTGCCGGAAGATGGTTTGATCGATTGGCGCTGGCCGGCGCAGCGGATTTACAATTTCATTCGCGCGCAGACCTTGCCTTATCCCTGCGCGTTCTCACAATATCGCGGGCAACGCATCAGAATCGTGAGCGTGACAGTGCAACCGCAATCCGGTGAGCATGTATGGGTTCGCGCAGGCGATGGCGGTTGGCTGGGTTTGGAAAAGATTTTGGGCGACGACGATGAGACGATTTGCCCGGCGCTCCCGTTTTTTCAGAAGGAAGAAATCGAGTTCGATCAGCGATCCGATGATGCAGCGGAGTAGAAGGTTGCGTGAAGGAGACCTGGCATCACACACCGCTGGCAAACGAATCTGACGCAGTTTGAATCGGAGAATAGATGCACGTGGACATGCTGCAAATTGAGCAGCTCACAAAATCCTACGGCAAGATTCGCGCCTTGCACAATGTCAGTTTCAAGGTTGCTGCCGGCGAGATTTTTGGGTATCTCGGCCCGAACGGCGCCGGCAAAACCACGACGTTGCGCCTGATTGCCGGCTTGGTGCATGCCGACAGCGGCGAGGTTCGCCTCTTCGGCGAGAAGAATTTCCTGCCGCACATGCGCGGCGCGATGGGGTATCTCCCGGGCGAATTGCATTTCTATGCCGATATGAGCGCCCAACAGTTGTTGGACTTCTTTGCCGGCTTTCGCCCGCAACGGCCTCCAGTCCTGCGGCAAAAACTTCTCAAGGCCTTCGAAGTGAGCCGGGAAGTACTCTCGCGCAAAATCAAGCATCTATCTCACGGCACCAGGCAAAAGATTGGGTTGCTCGTGGCCATGCAGCATGATCCGGACCTCCTGCTGCTGGATGAACCGACCACCGGCCTCGACCCGTTAATGCAACAAGCCTTTCGCGAAATCATTCTTGATTTTTCTGCCCGCGGCCGGGCGGTGTTCTTTTCGTCACACGTGCTTTCCGAAGTGGAAGCCGTTTGCAGCAGCATCGCGATTTTGCGCGCCGGTGAAATCGTTGCGATCGAATCCATGGCCGCTTTGCGCGACAAAATGCTGCGGCGTCTACAAGTGCGCTTTCGCGCGGCCGCGCCGCAAAGCGTGCTCACCTGTCCCGGCGTCGTGCGCACACAGGTTCAGGGAAGAGAGGTTGTGCTTTGGGTACGAGGCGAGATCAATGCCGTTTTGCGCGCTCTGGCGCAAGTGGAGATTGAGCATCTCGTTTTTCCGGAGCCGGAGTTGGAAGACATTTTTCTGAGTTTCTACAACAAATCCGATCGTCCGCCTAATGTTTAACTTGCTCAATCGCCTGATTCGGCGCCATTTGCTTTTCCTCGCCGCCGCGAGTTTGCTGCTTTGCGGCTTCGAATTCATGTTGTGTGCTCTGGTATCAACGTTCAATATCCCGGCGATTCTCACCGAAGTGATGAAATCCCTGCCGCCCGCCGCGCAGAATTTCATCAGCGAACAAGTGCTGGCGGGTATGACAACGCGCGGCCTGCTGGCCTTTGGATGGAATCATCCTGTGACGCTGGCGTTGGGCGCCGCTGTCGCCATCGTGCCTGCCACTCGTGCAATCGCGGGAGAAATTGAAAGCGGCGGGATGGAACTCCTGCTCAGCCAGCCGCTGGCGCGCTGGCAATACTTGAACGCGCAAGTTGCCTTTGCACTTTTTGCCATCGCCGCGTTGAGTGCTGCGGGCATGATTGGCACGCTGGCCGGTCAACGGACATTTGCACTCGGCCTGCTGGAACTGCGCCCGCTCGTGCAGGTGGTGTTCAACTTTTTTCTTTTGCAGAGCGCCTGGTACGGACTCACGCTTTTGTTCTCGGTTTTCGGGCGTGAAAGCGGGCATGTGGTGGGCACGGCGTTTTTTTTGGCGTTGGTTTCGTATATCGTTCAGGTCCTTGGCAAAATCTGGCCGGTGATGGCCGGCTTGCTGCCCTTTTCATTGTACCACTATTATTCATCTCAAGATATTCTGGTGCAAAACCACTTCTCGAAAAGCTCTGCGGCAATTTTGGCAAGCGTGTTTTTGGCCGGGGTTGGATTTGCGATGTGGCGATTTCAAAAAAGAGATATTCCATGAACATGATAAAAGAGAAAGCTATTCTGGTCACCGGCGGCGCCGGCTTCATCGGCAGCCATCTCGTCGATGCGTTGCTGGCGCGCGACGCCGGCGCGGTGGTGGTGGTTGATAATCTATTTCTGGGAAGCCTGGATAATCTGGCGGCAGCGCAACAATCGGAGCGCTTTCATTTTTATCGTGAAGATGCGGCCGATCTCTCGATCATGGATCATCTCACGGCCAAGCATCGCGTCGAGGTTGTGTTCAACCTTGCCACCAAGGCCCTGCTCTACAGTTTCACCAATCCCGAAGGCGCGTTCTTGGTGAATGTCGAGATCATGCGCACGCTGCTTTATCTGCAACGCAAGGGCGCGTTCAAGACGTTGATTCATTGCTCCTCTTCGGAAGCCTATGGCACCGCGCAAGCGTTTCCGATGGATGAGAATCATCCTTATGTGCCGGCCACGCCGTATGCCGCCGGCAAAGCTGCTGCAGATTTAATGGCGTTGAGTTACGCGCATACCTTTGGCGCTGAGGTTTCCGTCATCCGGCCCTTCAACAATTACGGCCCGCGCCAAAACAAAGATCGCGGTCTCGAAGCCGTGATTCCACTGACTGCCGCGCGCCTTATGCGCGGCGAAATGCCGGTGATTTACGGCGACGGCGAACAGACACGCGATTTTATTTATGTCGAGGATACGGTAAATGGTTTGCTTTTGGCTTATGAAATACCGGCCGCGCGCGGACAAGTGATCAATCTCGCCTCCGGCAAAGAAATCAGCATCGCGGAAGTTGTGCGCGGCATTTGCGCTTATTTCAACTATGACGGCCATATCGAATATCGCGAAGCGCGCCCGGCCGACGTGCGCCGCCATCGCGGTGACATTCAGCGCGCGCAAAAAATTTTGGGCTTCACCCCGCAAGTTAATTTTGACGACGGCTTGCGGCGCACGCTTGATTGGTATACGAAATCTTAATCGCCCCTCCGGGTTGAGAGATTGTTGAACAAAAATTTACACAATCACAAGGGATTGCCTGCCTTATGAAACTGCCTGAAGCCGAAGTCGAGTTGTTCTATAAACTGTTCAACCCGCTGTTGGTCTATGCCGGCCAACAAACCGGACTGGCGCCTCATCTTGCTTCACCACAAGACTTGCGTAAGCTTACCCTCGAGCAAATTATCGAGATTCGCAACGCGCTTTACGATCAGACTCGGTTATTCGATTCTTTTATGGCGCAAAATCCTGCCGGCGCCTCAGCAACGGAGTTGGAAATAGTGGCGGGTTGGAAAAATTTTATGCGAGGGATGTTTTACATCATACGCTATCAGAAAGACTATGCCGTCTTTCTCACCAGTGAGGCGCCGGCAAAAGCCTATGGCGTGCGTGCGCTTTACAGCTCATTTGAAGAAATGGTCGGAGCAAACCTGCCGTTGGCGGTCAATACGGTATTGTTGCCATTCAAAGAAGCAATCATCTGCGACGGTTTGATTTCGTCCTATTCGATGTCGTTCGGCAGTGGGATTCGGCAAAGTTTGAACGAGGCTTATCAGAGAGCAAAATCACAAATCGGCATCATCACCAATTTTAATTCGTCTGAAAAGCGGCAAAGCGACATGGATTTGCTCAAGTTCTATCTCCGTACGCAGGCGAGCCGCGAGGAATATGCCGCTGAAATTTATGCGTTGACCAGAAAAAGCCGCGACCTGCTGGTCTTCTATCATCAGGAAATGGGAAAAAGCGCCGCAAAATCTTTCAAGAAACATTTCAACATGATCGGCATTCAGAATGCCTGGTTTGGAATTTTGGAAGGGATGATTATCGCCAGCGGCAAAACCAGGCCGGAAGCCGAAACGCGAGCGCTCGAGATCGTGCCTGCAGACAAGCGCGAGCTGGTTTATTACTTCCCAGTGAACAAAAAATGATTCAATCAACAAGGCGAAAGAGAACATGGACGCTGCTTTGAACTCCAGCCGAAACGATATTTTCATTCATGAAACCGCTGCCGTCTCCGAACAGGCAGAAATCGGCGCGGGCACAAAGATTTGGCACTATGTTCATGTACGTGAGGGCGCGAAAATCGGCAAGAATTGCGTGCTTGGCAAAGATGTTTATATCGATCATTACGTCAGCATCGGCGACGGCGTGAAAATCCAAAATGGCGTGTCGGTGTATCACGGCGTCACGTTGCAAGACGAAGTTTTTCTCGGACCCAATGCCGTATTCACCAACGATCTCCTGCCGCGTTCGCATCACACCGATTGGCGCGTGGTGGAAACCGTGGTGGAGAAAGGCGCGTCAATTGGCGCGAATGCCACGATCGTCTGCGGCGTGCGGCTGGGCGCGCATTGCATGGTGGGCGCCGGCGCGGTGGTGATCAAGAATGTGCCGCCGCATGCGCTGGTGGTGGGCAATCCTGCCAGAATCATCGGTTATGTTTGCGTGTGCGGCCGCCATTTGCATCGCGATTATCACATTGCCAATACCAATCTCCATCAATTTGTCTGCGAGTCCTGCAAGCGCGCCTATGAGTTGCCGGCGCTGGAGAGCCAACGTGAAGAAGTTTTGCGCACCGGCGTGGACGGCATTCGCTTCGTGCATCACAATTTTGACGAAGACACGTTGAGCGCGGTGGAAAGCGTCTTGCAGTCCGGTTGGGTGGCGGGATGCGGGGGCGAGTCCGCGCGTTTCGAGAAAAAACTGGCTGAGTTGTCGCGCTGTGAATATGCGGTGGCGATGAACAGTTGCACCTCGGCGTTGTTTGCGGCGGTGCGCGCGCTTGAGATTGGACCGGGCGATGAAGTCATCGTCGCCGATTTCTCTTTTCCCGCTTCCGGCATGTCGGTAATGCACGCCGGCGCCACGCCGCGTTTCGCAGATGTTCGGCTTGACACGTACAATATCGCGTTGGAAAAACTTGCCGGGCTAGTGACACATAAAACCAAAGCCGTGATGGTGGTGCACACCTTTGGGCAAATGGCGCCGATGCGCGAACTGTCAAATTGGTGTAAGCAACGCGGACTGCCTTTAATTGAGGATGCGGCGTGCGCCATCGGCGCGCAGCATGACGGCATCGTTCCCGGCGAGCTTTCGGATTTGGCGTGCTACTCGTTTCACGGGCGCAAGATCATCACCACCGGCGAAGGCGGCGCGGTGGTGACGAATAATGCCGAGCTTTACCGCAAAGTGCGCGCGCTCTCTTCGCTCGGGGTCGATGCTTCGGACAAATACAAAGCCGGCGGCCCGCTGCGTTATGGCTTTCATCAGCTCGGGTACAATTTCAGGTTGAGCGACATCAATTGCGCGATTGGCTTGCAGCAGCTTCGCCATTTGCCGGCGTTGCTGGAAAGGAGAGTTGAAGCCGCCGAACACTACCGTCAAGCGCTGGCGCATTTGCCGGGCTTCGCGCTGCCGTATACTGATGCCAAAGCTTATCACACGTATCAAGCCTTTGTCTGCCGCGCCGAAAACGAAAAACTCCGCGATCATTTGATGGCGGAGTTGAAGAAGAAAGGTATTCACAGTACCATCGGCACCTACGCGCAGCATCTCGAACCGCTTTTTGCTGCAACAGATGTTTGCCCAAATTCCAAACAACTTTATGAAACGACGATTGCGCTGCCGTTTCATTCGTTTTTGGGGAGAACTCAGATTGACTATATCGTGGAACAGGTGAAGATTGCTCTAAAACATTCTTGAGATGGGTTTGTGCTGGGGAGCACACCGTCAATTGATCTATCGTATTCCCATCCCATCAAATGGAGGGTTGCAATGAACAGATGTTTTTGGTTTATTCGCCCAAGTTCTCTTTTCGCATTCGCCAGTTTGAGCATTGCCCTGATTGGTCAACTGGGAGCGCAACACCTGGTGAAACACGAGAAACCTCAACCGCGCGGTGGCGCCTCCTCCGCGTACGAACCAAACCGTTATCAAATCCTCAACATCAACAATCTCTGGACGTGGGCAACCTATGATGGCCAAACCAAAGGTTTTGGAACGTATTTTCCACGAGGTACGACCTGGACAACCTATGTCTACGGCTTCATTTTCGGCTCCAAAGCTTTTGTGGACTCCAACAAAACTCAACCTGCGCCATACGGCCAGCACATTCGCGTTGGCGGTTCAAACTATTCGTCTGGCCTGCGTCAGGGCTGGGTGATTGGCCGGGGCGCCAATGCTGTGCCCCTCGATCCCTCTTTAGATCCCCGCGCCCGTATTTATCGCATTCGGCGGGATTGGCGGACGGCCTTTCGGGATTTTAACGGCAATTTCACCGAGGAATTGCGCCGTGATGCAGCCGAGTCTTACGAAATCAAGATTACCGAAGTCAATCAACAGCATATGCAAGCCGTTTTCGACCGTTATGAGAAGGATTGGAAAGAGTGGCTGCCGGGCCGGGGCGCGCCTTTTATTGACCGCAACAAAAACGGTAAATATGATGCGCCGCCGCCGTTTAGTGACACGTTCACGCATGAAGATTTGATTCCGGGCAACTACGATGAGCCTGGCATCGCTTTGGGAAATGTGAATAGGCCGGCGGATCAAGTTATTTGGACAGTCTGCAATGATTTGCACAGGATAACTTCTGTCGGGCGGTTTGGCTCTGAGCCAACCGGTTTGGAAATCCAGATAACGCTCTGGGGATACCAGAGCGATGCTGCGCTCGGCAGCGTATTTTTTCGCCGTGTGCGTTTTATCAATAAAGGCGGCGTCGAAGTCGTTTATAGCGGCGCGCGCGGCGCCTTTTGGTTGGACAGCATGTACGTCGGCCAGTGGGTCGATCCGGATTTGGGAGATAATCGTGATGATTTGGTTGGATGCGACACGACGCTGGACCTGGGCTACGTCTACAATGCCAATGCAATTGATTTGGAATATCAAAAATTCAATATGCCGCCGCCGGCGGCCGGATTTTCTTTGCTGCAAGGGCCGGTTATCCCGGCATCAAACAACACAGGTTACTTCGATCTTTCTTTGCGACCAGGTTATGAAAACTTACATATGACTTCCTTCACGTTTACTAATTTTTCAAGCACCAGTCGATATACCGACCCGAATGGTGGCTATTATACGAATGCGCTTTTCTGGTACAAGATGCTGCGCGGTTTTGCGCCGTTGGAAGGTCCGGACCAACGTTTTGCTCATCCGCCCGAGGTCGAGGCTGGCCCGTTTCCGCTTGCGGGTGACCCGATCACGGGTGCCGGCCATATTGACGGTCTCGGCACGGACTATTCATACGCCCCGGGCGATCGGCGTTTCATGATTTCCTCGGGGCCTTTTAACATGGCGCCGCAGGATACACAAGAAATTGTCGTTGCCTATGTCGCCGGCTTGGGCGCGGATCGCCTGTCGAGCATTGCCAGCATGAAAACCATTGCGCAACAATTGCAGGCAAGCTATCCTGATATTGAAGATTTTTCCACAGGCGTGGCGCAGCGGGAGGCCACGCCCTCGCCGCCGGAACATTTTTCGCTGTTGCAGAACCATCCCAATCCCTTCGCCGGCGTTACGCGCATTGCTTTTTCCGTGAGGCAAGCCGGCGAGACGCAACTTGCCATTTACGACATGCTCGGTCGAGAGTTGAGACGAATCGTTGCCGGGCGCGTTGAGCCCGGGCTGCATCATGCGGTTTGGGATGGCCATGATCAACATGGCAGAGCATTGCCAAGCGGAATCTATTTTTACCGTTTATTTGTTGGGGGAGAAGTGAAGGCGCGCAAGCTCGTGTTGGTGAGATAAACCGGGATTACCGATCTTGCCGGTCAAATTCCCCACGCGGATAAACCGAAACTCAAAGGAAATCGCCAGCAGAGAGAAAAAAGCAGCAGATGAAAAACTCTTTCTCCGCTGGGTTGTTTCTACCTGCTGGAGGAAATTATTGCTTTTAGAATAACGATTTCACTCGCAAGAGATTAACAATTGAAAACGCTGTGATGGTTTGCCGGCGGCTTATCCCCAAAAGCCATCTCGCAGCGGAAATGATTGGCGGAAGATATTTCAGGCAATGCGAATACCGGTGCGCAAGATTTCGCGCACGAAAGGGTTGGATTCGTTGAAATCTTCGGGACGAAAGGGGTGAGTTTCGATGGCGGTATCCACGGCGATAACGGCGCGATACATCTTGCGGCGGTCATAAAACGACGTGCCTTCGAAAGTCGATGAAACAATGGCCAAATCAATATCACTCCACTTGGTTGCGGAGCCCTGCGCCCAGGAACCAAACAGATAAGCCGCCTCGACCAAGATTCCATCTTGGCGGGCGTTGTCAACGAACTTTTTCGCGCGGTTCAGAATTGCATCAGGAGCCATTGGTGAAAATCCTTGATTGCGTTGAAATTTTCTTGTGTGAATTCCGGGGTGCAGATTTTATAGAATTCGCTTTTCTCTTCTGGGTATCTGCCTTTGAGGTAAAACTGGTTGGCATCCAGCAAGAAACTCATTTGTTCAGGTGACAAGGACAACGGAATCGCCTCGGCCAGCTTGGCGAGATTGTGAATTCGGGGATGCATTTCGGGGTGATGGGCGCGAATCCACATTGCTTTGAGCGTCTTTTCTATAACCAGATGAGCAACGAAAAGACACCAGTCATAGTGCTTTTTCTCAAACAGCGACTCAGCAACGGTCAAATCTTGCGCCGCTGAATCCAGCCAATGTTGCACCAACTCGGCTTTTTCCATGGTCGTCTTGCCTTACCTTCACGGAAGAGCTTCTTAGAACAGCTAACAAAACATACAAAAGCCTCTTTCCCTTTGCAAGGGCAATTTCACACCGTGATAACCTGTCACCGCATTTGCTTAGAAAGATTGTTACAGCTATATTTGTCAAACTCTCATTGACTGGAGGAAGGAAACATGAAGCTCGCATTCAAGTTCTGCTGGCTGATTCTCTTGCTGCCGTTCTCGCTTCTCGCTCAAGACACCCTCCGCTTCACCCCCGCCGTTGGTTATCAAACCTTCAAAGTACGCGAACCGGTGTTGCGCATGAAGCCGGGACAGGTGTTGATCAGCGAAACCATGATGGGGCCGTATTACACCAAAGAAGGCGGCGCGTGGCCGGGTGAAGTCGGCCCGATTTACATCGAAGGCGCGACCCCGCAAGATCAACTGGTGGTGAAGTTGTTGCGTGTGCGGCCCAATCGCGATCTTGCACCCGCCGCCATCAGCGGCAACTTTGGCGGACTCGCGAGCGATGTGCGCGTGCGCTTGCTCAATCCGCCCGTGCCGAACGAGAGATTTCTCTGGCAGCTCGATCGCAAGCGCAATCTCGGGATTCTCGATTTGAAACGCAGCAGTGTGCCGCGCATTGAAGCGCCGCTCGCGCCTATGCTCGGTCGTTTGGCGGTTGCGCCGCGCGGCGAGGAATCTTACACCGGCTTGTGGCCGGGTTACTTCGGCGGCAACATGGATGCGCCGGAAATTCGCGAAGGCGTGACGGTGTATTTGCCCATCTTTCACGAAGGGGCGTATTTTTATTTCGGCGACGGCCATGCGCTGCAAGGCCACGGTGAGATTGCGGGCACGGGACTCGAAGCCACGATGGACGTCACGCTGCAAATCGATCTCATCAAGAACAAACCGATTGATTGGCCGCGCCTCGAAGATGATGATTTTATCATGGTGGCGGGCAGTGCAAGGCCGCTGATTGATGCGTTCCGTCTGGCGCACGTCGAAGTAATCGAATGGCTCGAAACGGAATACGGATTCGACCGTTGGGAAGCTTATCAAGTGCTGTCGCAAGTCGGAACCAGCAGCGTGTCCAACATCGTCGATCCGCAATACACCGTGGTTGCGAAATTCCCCAAGAAATATTTGCCGCAGCCGGAAGCGCATTCACTTTTCGGCGAGCCGCTTTATGCACTGGCGATTCCGGCGGAACAGCGTGCCAAGCTTGATTCCAATTTGGTGAAAGCACAAGCGGATTATCAGCAAAATCCCAAGGATCCGGAACGCCTCATTTGGCTGGGACGGCGGCTGGCGTATCTCTGGCGTTATCGTGAGGCCATCGAGGTTTTTTCGAAGGGGATAGCGCTGCATCCGAAATCATACAAACTCCTGCGCCATCGCGGGCATCGCTATATCACCGTGCGGGAATTCGACAAAGCCATCGCGGACTTGGAAAAGGCGGCAAAGCTCATTCGCAACGTACCGGATGAAACCGAGCCGGACGGTGCGCCCAATCAATACAACATTCCCACCAGTACTTCGCACTCGAATGTCTGGTATCATCTCGGGCTGGCGTATTATCTCAAAGGTGATTTTGAGAACGCGTTGCGCGGTTTTCTGGAGTGCATGAAATTCTCCAAGAACGACGACATGATTTGCGCCACCAGCGACTGGCTCTACATGATCTATCGCCGTCTCGGGCGGGCGGCAGAGGCGCAAAAAGTTCTCGACTCGATTCACGAGAACATGAACATTCTCGAAAATCACGCCTATCACAAACGCCTGCTGATGTACAAAGGCCTGATTAGCCCCGATTCCTTGCTCGACACAAAAAACGCGAGCGATCTCGACATTGCGACGCAAGGCTACGGCGTGGGCAATTGGTATTTCTATAACGGCGAGACGGAAAAGGCGAAGGAGATTTTTGCGCGTGTACGCAAGGGAAAGTACTGGGCGGCGTTTGGCTATATTGCAGCAGAGGCAGATTTGCAGTGGGGGAGATGATCCGGGCGAACTCCAGAAGTCAGGCTTGCGCATAAGGCCCATAAATTCTTCTCAGCACCATAACGCGCAAGCCTGACTTGCCTCACAGCCAAAACGCATTGGGAATGTGCTTGATCTCAACCTCATCTTCGCGGCGCGCCACGGCAATGACGTCGAAGCGGCAATCGCGATTTTCGATTTGATTAGCGGTTAGGTAAGCCAGCGCCACCCGCCCGATTTGGCGCTGCTTGCGGCGCGTTACCCAATTGAAAGCCTCGCCCATGGCTTCCGAGCTTTGCGTCTTCACTTCGACAAAGACAAGCATGCCGTTGTCGTCCGCGATTAAATCGATCTCACCATGGCCATGACGGAAATTGCGCGCGATGATGGTATAACCCAGTTTCTCCAGGTGTTCGGCGGCGCGCTGTTCGCCCCACGAGCCCAGCTTGTTGGTGGTTTGACTCATCATCTCCCCCATTGTTAGAACATTTGAAGTATTGCAGGGTTGAAGTAACGCTCATTCACAGTCTGGCGCCGCATTCTTTTCTTCAGTCGCCTGCCAAAGCGCGCGGCTTAAACGAACGGCGATGAATTTCGCACGGCCCCAGCTTTTTAAGCGCTTCGAGATGCGCCAGGGTGCCATAGCCTTTATGTTGATCGAAGCCGTAAAGCGGAAACTGGCGATGATAGTGCAGCATGATTTCGTCGCGTACGACTTTGGCGATGATCGAAGCGGCGCCGATGGTGAACGACAAGGCATCACCCTTGACAATCGCGGTCTG
>SZPB01000032.1 GCA_030263535.1 Cytophagia bacterium CHB2 | reverse complement strand
GCGCGGTTTCGTTGATCACTTGCGACAAATAGCGGCGAAATTCCTGCACACGGCTTGCGGGAACACCATCGTCGGTGAGAATGCGCTGCATCAATTTTGAAAGATTCAACACGCCGGAAAGCGGATTGTTGATCTCGTGCGCGACGCTGGCGGAGAGCTGGCCCAGGGACGCCAGGCGGTCGCTTTGCAAAAGTTTTTGATGGGCGATTTGCAGTTGCTTGGCGCGTTCTTCCGATTTGGCTTCCAATTCCTGCGTAAAACGGCGGGTTTCCGCGCGCGCCTGCCGCAAGCGCTCCCGCATGAGGTTGAACGAATTGGCCAACTCGCCCAACTCTTCGCTGGAATTGATCTCGATCGGCTTGTCCAATTGCATCGCGCTCACGGCGCGGGTGCCATCGATCAATTCGCGGATGGGGCGATCCACAAACCGCCGCGAAAAAAACACGATGAAAATGCCGATCAACACCACGTGAATGCCGGTAACCAGCAACGAACGCCGCTGCAACGCGACAACATCTTCATCCACGCGGTCGAGATTCAGGGCGACATCCAGCACGCCTAACACCTTTACGCCCGGGGGATGCGCATGGCAGGCGGCCTGGCTGCATGCGGCTTCGTTGTAGATCGGCGTCACCATGGCCAATTTGCGCTGGCCATCGTGCGCGCGAAAAATGCGCGCCCGCGACGGCACGTCAACCTTTACCAGCGGCTGCAGTGAGGAATGGCACATGGCGCAGGCCTCCGCGTCTTTATCCACTTGTTTGGGATCCTCGGGATCGGTGGAAAACATCACATAACCTTCTTTGTTGAAGATGCGAATCTTGTCGATCCCTTGTTTGAGTGCGATGGTTTGCATAACCTCGTATGCGGCGCTGCGATGGTCGGCGAGCATCGCGTGCCAGGTGGCGCTCGTGATGCTGCGCGAAAGCTGATCCGCCCCGAGGATCATCGCATCGAGAAGTTCTTTTTCCTGGCGTTTGGTGTTTAAATACGCGGAAATCCCCTCGACGAGCACGACGATGATCGTCAATGAAAAAATCAGTTTAGGAGCCAGTCGTTTATGCATTGGCAAGTTTATTCCTGCAACGTTCTTGAGCAGACAAAAGTGATCCGTTACAGAGATTAATTCAATAACCATGCCCAAGCATTTAATGAATCTTGTTCATCCCACGAAAAATTGTACAACGACTATTTGCTGCTTTATCAAACAGATAAAGCGATATGAAATGAACAGCATTCACTTTCACGACATCACGGTTTTGGCGAAAAAGAGAATGATTCTCAAACTTGCGAAGATGCCCAAATTCGCGTCTTTTTGTGATTTCTAAGTTATTGATATTGTGACAGTTTTTTCCTCGGTTAAGCGGCCCGATATTTGCGAAATTACACAAAAGCCATTCTTTTCCAGCAGAGATACGCCGCAACAGTCTTCACAATAAACAAGTTCGAGGAGGTGGATAGGCATGATCATTCAAACTGTGATTGATTTTTTGCATGTGCTGGCAACAGTTAGCTGGATCGGCGGCATGATTTATATCAATGCCGTGTTAATGCCCTCGCTGTCTGCGCTCGGCCCGGAATCCCGAGGGACGCTGATGCAAGCGGCCGCGAAGCGCTTTGCGATTGTATCCTGGTCCAGCGTTGTTGTGTTGCTGCTGACGGGTTTGCAGAAAACTCCCACGGGCATGCTTTTCGATATGTCGACGTCTTACGGGATTACGCTGACGATCAAGCACATTCTCGTGTTGGCGATGATTTGCGGCGGCCTGTTCATTACGTTTGTTATCGTGCCACGCATGACGGCTTTGGCGCCGAAACCGCAGCAAAAACCCACTGTGGAATTTTTCAAAAGCCAAAAACAGTTGCAGATAATGGCCCTCACCAACATGGTTTTGGGAATTATTGTGCTGCTTTGCGTCGTGCTTTTGAAGGTGTAATTCGCGGCATCGGAAACGATTCAACCCGGATTGGCCTGGTTGAGATGTGGGTGGGCGGAACTCTCAAGTCTTCAGTGCGGGGGTGAGCTGTTGCAGGAGCGCCAATTAGATAAATCACCTTGATATGGTTATGAGGTGGCCACGCTTGGCGCCTCAAGGCGTGGTCACGCAAAGAGGCTGAAATTTTTTTGGGAAAATGTTGCGGCGTGACTCTTTGCGCAAAACCTCTTTACCGCTGATGAGCTTGTCATGATCTAATCGTGAGTATTTGTTGTGGCGGGCTGCGCCAGAATTTTTGCAAGTTGACGGCGTTCAATTTGAGAAGGAGGCACACATGTCGTTAAGTACGTTAATCATAAATGGAAAAAAGCATACGCTGGAAGCGAGCGCAGATACCCCGCTGCTTTGGGTATTGCGTGACACACTGGGTTTGACCGGAACCAAATTCGGCTGTGGCCGCGGCATTTGCGGTTCGTGTACCGTTCATCTCGACGGTGAGGCCGTGCGTTCCTGTGTGACGACCTTGGAAGAGGCAAAAGGAAAAAAGATCACCACCATCGAAGGCCTTGCCGCTGAACCGCAGCATCGCCTGCTGGCGGCGTGGATTGCCGAGGAGGTTTCACAATGCGGTTATTGCCAGCCCGGGCAAATCATGCAAGCCGCAGCGTTGCTGGCGCAGAATCCGCATCCCAGCGATGCCGATCTTGATGCCGTGATGCCCACCGTGCTCTGCCGCTGCGGCACGTATTTGCGCATTCGCCGCGCCATTCATCGTGCGGCAAAAGAAGGAGGTGGGCGATGAACGAAACTAATAATCTCACCCGGCGTGACTTTATCAAAGTCGTGTCAGCGGCGGGCAGCGGCCTGGCGCTGGGATTTTATCTTCCCGCAAAAGGAGAGGAGTTGAGGGCGCTAGGCGAGCCGGCTTTTTCTCCGAATGCCTGGTTAAATATCGATACAAAGGGTCTTACCACGATCACCGTCGCGCGCTCAGAAATGGGCCAGGGTGCACGTACCGCATTGCCGATGATCGTCGCCGAAGAGTTGGAGGCGGATTGGGAAAAAATTCGCCTGGAGTTTGCGCTGGCGCATCCCGACAAGTACGGCGACATGACCACCGGCGGCAGCACCAGCGTGCGCCGTTCGTGGGAAATGTTGCGCAAAGCCGGCGCCACCGCGCGCGAGATGCTCATCACGGCTGCGTCGCAAGCGTGGAATGTCGATCGCGCAACTTGCCGCGCAGAAAATGGCGCGGTGATTCATGTGCCCAGCAAGCGCCGCCGGACGTACGGGCAACTCGCCGAACAAGCCGCCAAGTTGCCGGTGCCTACCGATGTGCCGCTCAAAGATTCCAAAGACTTTCGCTTGCTTGGCAAAAGCCTTCCGCGTTTGGATTCACGCGAGAAGATTGCAGGACGCGCCCGGTTTGGCATTGACACGAAAATTCCCGGCATGCTCGTCGCAACCATTGAACGCTGCCCGGTTTTCGGCGGCAAACTCAAGAGTTTTGACGCAACGAAAGCGCTGGCAATCAAAGGCGTGCAGCGCGTTCTTGAGGTTCCGAACGGCGTCGCTGTCGTGGCCAATTCAACCTGGGCCGCACTGCAAGGCCGCGCTGCGTTAACCGTTTCCTGGGACGAAGGCCCGCATGCCGAGCTTAGCAGCGTAAGCATTCACAAAATGTTCGAAGAGAAAAGCAAGCAGGACGGCAAAGTCGTGCGCCAGGAGGGAGAAGTTGCAGCGGCTTTGGCAGCCGCAGCACAAAAGATAGAGGCCGTTTATGAAGTTCCATTTTTGGCGCATGCGCCCATGGAACCAATGAACTGTATCGCAGAGGTTCGTTCCGATAGCGCGGAAATCTGGGCGCCAACGCAATCCCCGCAAGGCGCGCAGCGCGAAGTTGCGCAAGTCACGGGATTGCCTCTGGAAAAAATCAAAGTGCATACCACGTTGTTGGGCGGCGGTTTTGGCCGGCGCTTGTTGTCGGATTTTGTGGCAGAGGCGGCGCAGCTTTCCAAAGTAACGGGCGCGCCGGTGCAAGTCTTGTGGACGCGCGAAGATGACATGCAGCACGGTTTCCATCGCCCGGCGAGTTATCATCGCATGTCTGCTGCGCTGAATCAAAGCGGCGAATTAACGGCGTGGCGGCATCATCTGACCGCGCCTTCCATCTCCGCGCAATTGTTTGGCGGCGGAGAGAACAATCCGCGTCCTGACGCCGTTGACGGCGCCGCGCAATTGCCTTACCGCATTCCGAATTTGCTGGTTGATTACGTCATGGCCAATACCGCCGTGCCCATCGGCTGGTGGCGTTCCGTGTATAATACGCAAAATGCTTTCGTCAATGAATGTTTCCTCGATGAAATCGCGGCGGCAGCCATGGTTGATCCTTTCCAGCTTCGCCTGCAACTGCTGCCGGAAGACTCTCGCTTGCGTGGCGTGCTGGAACTCGTTGCAGATAAAGCGGAGTGGAACAAACCTCCGGCGACGGGACGCGGACGCGGCATTGCGTGTCACGCCTGCTTTGGCAGCTATGTCGCGGAGATTGCCGAGGTTTCCATTGATCAAACCAATCACGTGCGCGTGCACAAAGTCGTGTGCGCAGTTGATTGCGGTCCGATTGTCAATCCCGACATCATCGCAGCGCAATTTGAGGGCGCGGTAGTTATGGCTTTAAGCGCGACCTTGAAAAGCGCGATAACCATTGCCCATGGCCGCGTGGAGCAAGGGAATTTTGATGACTTTCCGTTACTCACGTTCGATGAAATGCCGGACGTGGAGGTGCATATACTTCCCAGCACCGCCAGCCAGGGCGGTATCGGCGAACCGGGCGTGCCGCCGGTGGTGCCGGCGGTGTGCAACGCCATTTTCGCTGCTACTGGCAAGCGCATTCGCCGCTTGCCCATTCGTTCCGAAGATTTAAGGGGAACCTGACCCGAAGCATTACCAAAACGAAATCGCAAAGGCGGCATGTTCGCAACGAGGAGACTCTGCCATGAAACATGAGGAAAAATTAGCAACGCTTTTGCTGGAGATTGAACAGGTTTTTACAGACCACGCCCAAGTGCTGCTCGCCGCACAGTGCGCCCGTTTTTTCAAGGAAGGGTATGACGCTTACGGCATTCCGGAGAAGCTGCTGCATGAGAAGGCGCAGCAATGGTCGCAAGCGCACGCCGATTTGGGGTTGCAAGGCTTTCTTGATTTGGGCGATCGCCTGTGGCAAAGCGGCATGTATGAAGAAGGCAGTCTGGCAATTTTGTTTATCATCCCTTTTCGCCGTGAAGTTGATTGGAAAACGTTTGTGCGCTTGGGAAATTGGCTCAGCTCGGGCGTGCGCAACTGGGCGCATACGGATCTGCTGTGCGGCGAATTGCTTTCGCATTGTTTAGTGAATGAAATTGTGCCATTGCAAGCCCTGTCTTCTTGGCGCGCCTCAACTTCCAAGTGGAAGCGCCGCGCCGTGCCGGTGAGCATGTTGGGGTTGCTCAAAACCGGCGAGGGAATTGACACACTTCTCGAATTTATCCGGCCGCTGATGCTGGACGATGAGCGTGTCGTGCAGCAAGGCCTGGGTTGGTTCTTGAAAGAAGCGTGGAAAAAATATCCGAAGCCCGTGGAGAAGTTTTTGCTGGAATGGAAGGACTCTGCGCCGCCTTTGATTTTTCAGTATGCCGCCGAGAAAATGAGTCCGGAAAAACGGGCGCGTTTTCGTGTGGAGAAAAGAAAGCCCCTGGCCGGGGCGAAGGCATTTGGCCTTGTCTGAGTTGAAAGTAATATTCGGTCCGATGCGCCCTTCCTTCTTGCTGCTGGCTCCCTGTTGCGTATTTCTGGGAATCGGAACAGCAGTGTGGACTGCCGGTAGGGTCAATATCTGGCACATCGCATTGATACTTGCCGGTGCAATTTCTGCCCATATCAGCGTCAATGCCTTGAATGAGTATTTTGATTTCAAAAGCGGCCTGGATTTTCGCACACAACGCACCGCCTTCAGCGGCGGCAGCGGGACATTGCCGGCGCATGCGCCCGCTGCGCGACTGGCGCTGGCAACAGGATTAACGGCGCTGATGATTACCTCTTGCATTGGCATCTATTTTCTATTCGTTGCCGGTTGGTTGCTGTTGCCTCTGGGCTTGTTTGGGCTTTTGCTCATCTTGCTCTACACCGGTTGGTTGACGCGAAATCCCTGGTTATCATTGATTGCCCCCGGATTGGGTTTCGGGCCGTTTATGGTGATGGGAACGGATTTCGTTCTCACCGGCGCCTATTCCTGGACCGCGTTGATCGCTTCATTGTCGCCGTTTTTTCTGGTAAGTGATCTATTGCTCTTGAATCAGTTCCCGGACATTGAGGCAGACAGAAGTGTGGGAAGAAAACATTTCCCCATTTTTGCCGGCGCCAAGATCAGCAGTTTGATTTATGGCGCCTTTCTCTTGCTGGCTTATCTCTCGATCATCTTGGGCGTAGCCGGGAAGTTATTGCCCGCCGCCAGTCTGCTTGGCTTGATAACCATCGGCGCGGCGATCCCCGCTTTCCTCGGCGCCTATCGCCATGGCAACGATGCTAGGAAGCTCGCGCCTTTTATGACGATGAATGTTCTGATTAATCTGGTCACGCCCGTGTTGGTTGCCGCTGGCCTGTTGATGGGATAATGGCTCAGATCTTCGGTAAGGATTGATGCAACAGCGCCCGCTGCGGGACATAAAATTGTGAGAGACGAAAACGTTTATCTCTGTTTGATCACAACGTCCATGGTTCAATTGCAGACAGCTAAGAGTGTGAAACTGCCGCCGTCAAAAATCATGCTGAAGGAGGAGATGGTTAATGCTCTCAAAAAAATGGATGATCGCAATGGCCATTTTCATCTTTTCGCTTCAAATGTTAGCTCAGATACAAGGAGATGAAACGATGGAGCTCAAAAGCCTAGTGTTTGATGCCGGCGGTTCAATTCCGAAAAAATACACTTGTGATGGACCAGATCTTTCGCCGCCTTTGATTTGGAACACTGTTCCCGATAGAACGCAGAGCCTCGCATTGATCTGCGATGATCCGGATGCGCCCATGGGCGTGTGGGTGCATTGGGTGATTTTCAACCTGCCCGCCGACGCCAGAGAGCTGCCGGAAAGTGTGCCGCCGCAAAAGATGCTCCCGAATGGCGCCAAACAAGGCCTCAATGATTTTCGCAGGATCGGCTATGGCGGGCCCTGCCCGCCCAGCGGCGAGCACCGCTATTTTTTCAAGCTCTTCGCCCTGGACGCCAAGCTCGATCTCGAAGCCGGCGCTAAAAAAGCGGATTTGCTCAAAGCCATGGAAGGGCACATTCTATCCGAAAGCAAACTAATGGGGAAGTATCGGCGGCGACAATGACAGGAGTTAATGGAACGGAGACGGTTGGGAAATCGGCGCACGGCACCGTGCCCGGCTGTTCAGATGTTGCTTACTGAATTGGAGACGCTTCATGGCCGCCTCTTTTCAGTAGGAGGTGAATAATCATGGAGAAATTTTCGTTATTGTTTTGGGTAGCATTAGTCTTGTGGGAGACTCAGCCTTTGTTCTGCCAGGTTGGATCAGCCGCAATGGCTTCTGTGGTTCCGCTTGGGTCTTGGAATTTCGCAGGACGAACAATGGGAGGCGTTTCCGTTGGTTTGGCAGATGAGGTGCCCAACTTGCTCGCCAATCCGGCGAATCTCGCAACTCTCGAGCAGGCGCGGATTTTTCTGAGCGCGAACAATTCGTGGAAGGATTTTGACATTCAGACGAACTTCAACACCACCAACACAAAGGCGAGCTGGAGGCAAGAACTCAATTGGGGTTATTCTGCGGCCTCGTTGCCATTTCGCATTCTTGGCAGAAACTGGGTGGCTGCTGTTTCCTACAACGGCAGACGATGGGGAGAATTTGATGAGCGCTACGTTGTCGATGCCGACGAACTTCTTAGTTTTGGCACGAGAAGCGGGCATGTGCGCTCGTTGTCCGCCGGCCTGGGCATGCAAGTTCTTTCAAACATTCGGGCCGGTGTGAGTTGGACGGCTTGGTCCGGCGAAAACGAATGGAATCATTCCGAAAGCTTTGTGCAAGGCACCGACGACTACGAGGCGCAAGGCTGGCGCGGCGGTGTGACGGCAGAGTTGGGCCGCTTTTCATTGGGATCGGCTCTCGCATTTCCTCATCGCGTCATGAAAAGCAAAACGACATATGATTTGGTCAATCCCGATGGCGCAGAGGTAACTCAGCAATTCAATGGCGCACTCGAGGTTGGTCTTGGTTATCGTCCGTGGCCGCAATGGACGTTCGGCATGGGTTACAGCTATCAGCGCGGCCATGATTTTGAAATCCATGATGGACGGCTGCACAGCACAGTCGAGTACCCGGCCTTATCGAAGGCCTCGGCTGGAGTCGAATATAAATTCTCATTTGCAGAGGTTCGAGCGCCAATATACGCAGCATACCAGGTCCATTGGCGGCATGAAGCGATAGAATCATCTCCTTTTTATGTTGGAGCTCCGATTTTCGAAGAACAAAAATCCCGCGACCAATTGCTGATTGGTGCAACCGTGCAGACCGGTTCGTTGGCCATCTACTTGGACAACAGACTGACCTGGGAAAAATTTCAGATGGTGGGTTTGCTTCCACCGTGGTCCTGAGTTGCGTATTCTGCTTCGAGTTTCGAAGCCAGGAGTCTGGAGGTGAGTTTGGGTTTTGCGTTCAAGTTTTGAAGTGACTATGGCGCGCGCCTTTTGAACAGCCGTTAAGAAAGTATTTGTCGGCAAAAGGAGACGGTTGCATCGGCGATCGGCAACACAATTTGACACGATCAAGGTGATAGAGATTCTAAAAACTGTACTCGGCGCTATTTGCCCGGGGCGTTGCTCTTGTGGCTTTAATAAAGGGCATCCGCATCTGCTCTCGTTACGGCCGTGGAAGCGCCGAGCGTTGCGCAATAAGCTGAGGCGCATTTCGTTCCTGTTCGCACTTGGCATCAGCTTGCCAGCCGCCGCCAACAGCCCGCGTCATTATCTTACCTTCGAGCAAATTTCCATCGAACAGGGCCTGTCACAGAGTATTGTCTATTGCATCTTGCAGGATCAAAAGGGATTCTTGTGGTTCGGCACGGAAGATGGATTGAACAAATTCGATGGCTACAATTTTACCATCCTGCGGCACGACCCGCATCAAGCGAACAGCCTCAGCTACAATGAAATTCGCGCGATGTATGAAGATAGTTCCGGCGCGTTGTGGATTGGAACGTTCTTTGGCGGTTTGAATAAGTATGATCCGGCGAAACAACGTTTCACGAATTACCGCAATATTCCCGGTAATCCGCAGAGCCTGAGCCACAACAATGTCAGGGTGATTTATGAGGATAAGTCCGGTAACCTGTGGATCGGAACAGACGATGGGTTGAATAAATTTGACCGGACGAAGGAAGGGTTCACGCGTTTTCAACACGACGCGGATACGCCCAACAGTTTGAGCGATAATGTGGTCAATACCATTTATCAAGATCGCGCCGGCATACTCTGGATTGGTACCAACGGCGGTTTGAATGCGCTTCTGCTCGGCGCCAGCGATGCTTCATCAACCTTTCAACATTATCGGCATGATCCTGGTGATCGGCGCAGCCTCAGCAATGATACTGTCACTGCAATTTATGAAGCACGCGCAGGCGCGCTCTGGATCGGCACGCAAAATGGATTGAATCGGCTCATATCCGCTGCAGGCGCGCAAGCGTCTCACGCATTTGTCCGTTATCAAAATGACTTGCGGCATTCCAACAGTCTAAGCCACAATGACATCAGAGCCCTTTTCGAAGACAAAGACGGCACGCTTTGGATTGGCACGAATGGCGGCGGACTCAATTTGCTGGATCGTGAACGCAAGACGTTCACGCGTTTTCAGAACAACCCGCACGACCCAGCGAGCATCAGCTACAATCAGATTTATGTGATTTGCGAAGATCGCTCCGGCATTATCTGGTTGGGAACTTATGGCGGCGGCGTCAACAAGGTCGTCAACCGGCAGAAACCTTTTGCGCTTTATCAACCTGATCCGAACGATCCCAACAGCCTGCCGCAGGAAATCGTTTGGGCGTTATATGAAGATGAGAACGGAATTTTGTGGATTGGAACGCACGGCGGCGGCCTCACGCGCTTTGACCATAAAAAAAATCAATATACCCATTTTCAACACGATCCGAATAATTTGAACAGTTTGAGCAATAACATTGTCAGATTGATTTATCCGGCCCGCGGCGATCCGCATATTTTATGGATCGGCACACACGGCGGGGGACTCAATCGCTTCGATCTCAAATCGGGAAAGTTCACACGATATCAGCATGCCCCTAACGATCCCACCAGCATCAGTCACAACGAATTGCGGTCGATTTATCAGGATCTTTCCGGAGCCCTCTGGATTGGCACCAACGGCGGCGGGCTGAATAAGCTGAGCTTGAATGCCAACGAAGCGTCTTCCCCGAAATTCACTCGCTACCAGCACGACCCGAACAATCCCACCAGCCTTAGCAATGATTTTGTTCGCGCCATTTATGAAGATCCTCGTGAGGCCGGACAGGTGTTGTGGATTGCCACCCAGGGCGGCGGACTCAACAAATTCGATCGTCAGACTGAAATGTTTACGCATTACCGCGCCGATGCCAACCTCCCCAACAGCCTAAACAATGATTACATCCTTTGTCTCCATGCGGATCAAACCGGCCTATTTTGGTTGGGAACTTGGGGCGGCGGCCTCAACAAGTTTGATCGCGAAAAGGGGGTGCTGGCGTATTACACCATTCGTGAAGGATTGCCCAGCAATGAAATTTACGGCATGCTCGAAGACGGTAGCGGAAATCTTTGGATCAGCAGCAACCATGGCCTGTCGCGATTCAACCCCGCCGCCGAAGTCTTCAAGAACTATAGCGTGGAAGACGGGCTGCAAAGCAACGAATTCAACGGCGGTGCATTCTTCAAAAGCAAAAACGGCGAGATGTTTTTCGGCGGTATTCACGGGTTCAATGCCTTCTATCCGCAAAACATCAAAGACAATCCCCACGTTCCGCCGGTGGTAATAACCGGTTTTTCGAAATTCAACAAAGACGTCCGTCTGGAGACCTCGATTACGGCAGCGCAACAGTTGAAGCTTTCCTATAAAGATTATGTCTTTTCATTCGAGTTTGCTGCGCTGGATTTTACCGCGCCGATGAAAAACCAATATGCCTACAAAATGGAAGGGTTGGATCAAGACTGGATTTACACCGATGCCCAAAGGCGGTTTGCGACCTTCACCACGCTTGCTCCCGGCAATTATCGGTTTCGCGTTAAAGGCTCCAACAACGACGGCTTGTGGAATGAGATCGGAGCCTCCCTGGCCATTGCCATTCATCCGCCCGTCTGGAGAACGGAATGGTTCCAGATATTTTCTGCCCTGTTGCTGCTCGGGTTAATCTATTTTGGCTTTCGGCAGCGAGTCAAGCATGTGCGCATGAAAGCCGAGTTACACGCGGCGCACGAAGCGCAGATGTCGATCATGCCGCAGGATGATCCGCACATCGAGGGTTTCGACATTTCTGGCATTTGCCTGCCGGCGAATGAAGTGGGCGGAGATTTTTTTGACTATCTCTGGCTGGGCGAGGCGCAAACTAAATTCGGCATAGTGATTGGCGATGTTTCCGGCAAAGCTATGCAAGCCGCGATGACCGCGGTGATGGCCAGCGGCATGATCTACGCCAAAACCGACGAAGGACTTCCGGTCAAAGAAGTCATGACGCGCTTGAACCGGCCGATGTATTCCAAAATCAAACGCGATATGTTCACGGCGCTGTGTTTCATCGCGCTCGATATCAAAACGAAAATACTCACGTTCACCAATGCCGGATTGATCGAGCCGTTGCTTAAAAGTGGAAATGCCGCCATTCCTTTGGAAGCTGCCGGCACCACCCATCCTTTGGGTCTGGTGCGCGATAACGTCTATCAAGAAAGAACGATGCAATTGAAGTCCGGTGATGTGCTGATACTCGTCACCGATGGCATCATTGAGGAATTCAATCGCGCTAAAGAGTTCTATGGCGAAAACAGGCTGAGAAAACTCATTCAAGCAATGAACACCGCGGCCCTTTCCGCTCAAGCCATTCGGAATCAGATCATCGCCGCGGTGAAACGCTTCTCCGGCATGACGGCGCAAGACGATGATATGACCGTGATCGTGATTAAAGTGATTTGAGCCAGGCTGCAAGCCGCACAAAGCGTGAAACGTTCTCATTGGTGATCATTCACGGCAAAGTGAAATCGCCGGCGATTCTGGGCGCAAGAATTAGGTTTTTTGATTGGAGTAGGGCTTGGAATTAGGTTTGAAATTTCCGCCTTGCTGAAGGCAAAGCTGCTGGCCAGACATGCGTAACGGAAATTTTGAGAAATAAATGAAAGTGTTGCCTCTGATTTTCGCCACGATAGTCTTCTTGCTCTATTTGATTTATGAGCGCATTTCCTTGAACCGGCATCGAAATGCCATTCCCTTGCGCATCAGTATGACCGGCACACGCGGCAAGTCGAGTGTCGTCAGAATGCTTGCCTCAGTTTTGCGGGAGGACGGCAAGAAAGTCATTGCCAAGACCACCGGTTCCCAGGCGCGATTGGTTTTGCCCGATGCGCATGAAGTTGAGGTGACAAGACGGGGCGTCACCTCAATTATTGAAGAGAAGCGGCTTCTCAAAGCGGCCGTTAAAATCAAGGCCGAAATTCAACAACAGCGCAAGCCGGAACACCAAGCCCGGCGACGGCTATCCGCCTTACTTTGAAATACCCACGCCGTGGGGCAGCAAAAATTTTCGCTTCGGTGAGCGGGATGCTGCGCCGCTGGATCAGTGGCCCGACCCGGATGTGTCTGTACATTATCCTGAAGGTCAGTTGCTTTCCTATCTGGACGTCAGAAATACCAACCGCACCTGGCCGGGCCGGCCGGATGGCCCGCTGATGGAGCAGGTGACTTATGCGGCGATGCAATTGATGCGAGAAGAAAAGGCGGATCTCGCCATCGACTTGTACGGCGCCGAGACTATGTTTCCCGTGACCAACTGTATTGTAGCGCCGGAAAAATCCATGCGCATTGCCACCATGGCATCACTAACTGTCAAGGCCTTGGAAGGTTTTGAGAACCATGTCGAGCCTTCTCCGCAGGGATTTCGCGGCCTTTCGCATCGCGAGATCGGCGACTATTCTGAAACAATGCCGTTTCTACTAGAAGCCCCTTTCCTTTTCTGGATCAGCCCACGGGGCCGAAGACGCTGGATCTGCTTCTCAACGGCAAAGATCCGTTTCTCTTGAGCCTGGCGAAACAACAAAAGCTTTTTGTGCCCTATGATGAAAACGGATGGCCGGTGGCGAAGCGCGTGGAACAACAGCACTGTTCCGCGGCATTGGAAATCATCAATCAATTCTCGCACAAGAATGCCGATAAAGCAATCAATGTGAGCAATGTGCCGCGCTATGCAGAAATCGTCGAAAACGGGGTTGGGCATTATTTTCGCGACCCGAATAAAGCCCCAAGGGGAGTGTTTATCAGAATTGAATCCTTATTGAGATCTCACAAAAAGCCTCTTTACTTGTGCCGATAAAGTCTCTAGCTGCTCGAAGGTCTGCGATTTTCAGTCTGTCTAAAAAACGATGTGGGGCATTGCACACCAAAAACCTAAAAATCTAGACTTTTTGAAACAGAAGTGAACGGAGTCAACATAGAAAAAAACTCCGTTATCTCTTTTCACTCCTGTTCTGGCTCTTTATCGAATTCGAGGCGCCCGAGGGGCTTAGGTTTCCCGCTTAACCGAAAATCGGCGGAAGCTTCTTCAAAGCTAAATCGCTGCCAAAAGCAGACTTGTTCGATGAGTACCATTTCAATTTGTATTTATGCGGGTTTCATGACTATTTTGAAAACCTTCAGCTTTCTCGATTTGGGGTAAAAGAATTCACGCGGAAACCCAAAGCCGGAAAGGGGCGCAAAGATTTCTTATTCATTCGTTGTTTTCATTCCGGGAAGACTGAGCTTAAGAAGCCTTTGTTTTCCAACTGGTCTGAAAAGTTGCGTAGTTCTTTCGTGTTTGCAATTGTTGAAGATTTATTGCATTGTTATCCCTGTGTTTTGCGTTTACAAGCCATCACAACAATACTTCAACTTAAGCTCACTTTCGACCATGAAAAACCGCCATAGCATTTCTCTTGTCCTCATTTCAATTCTCCTAACGGCATTGCCTGGCTGTCATCAACAACCGCAGAGTCATGTCATTCACGTTTCTCCGCACGGTCGCGACAACTGGTCTGGACGCCTTGCCCAACCGAATGCAGAGCAGACTGATGGGCCGCTGCAATCTTTAATCGCTGCACAAAATGCTGTAAAACAGCTCAAGCGTGAACCTGATCGCTCGCCGCGGAACATCGTCGTACAACTTCACACGGGGGTGTATTCGATTTCCAAAACTCTCTCATTCGATGCCGAAGATTCCGGCACAGACTCCATTGCAGTCATTTGGCAAGCAGCTCCAGACGAGATGGTTGTTCTCAGCGGCGGACAGGAAATTGGCAACTTCGAACCTGTGAAAGACGCAACGATATTACAGCGACTCTCAGCGCCTGCTCGTACGCATGTGATGCAAGCCAGTCTGCCAGCGCAAGGCGTTCAAGATTTTGGCGCGATAAGCGAAAAGGATGAGCCAGGGCTGGAAGTCTTCTTCAATGATGCGCGCCTGCAATTGGCGCGTTATCCCAATGCGGGCTATTTGAAAATCACCAACGTGCCGCAAACCGGCGCCAAATTACTCAACGCAGGAAGCTGGCAGTGGCAGCGCTTCGGCATTCCGGTCGGACGGCATTTCGGGCGGATTCGCTACGCCGGCGATCATCCGCGCCACTGGCAACCGGCGCCGGATATTTGGCTGCACGGCTATTTCTGCTGGGACTGGCGCGATGGCTTTCAACCAGTCCAAAGCATTGATGCAAAGAAACAAGAAATCACCCTCGCGCCGCCCTACCACAATTACGGCTTTCATCAGGAACAGCGTTTCTACTTTCTCAATGTTTTGGAAGAGTTGGATCAGCCCGGCGAATGGTATCTCGACCGTGAGCGTGGCATGTTATATCTCTGGCCACCCGCACCACTCGAAAATGCCTCGGTCAAAGTATCGGTGCTGCAAGGGCCACTGCTGGCGTTAAACAACACCTCGCATCTCCGGTTCGAAAATATCACTTTTGAGTTGGGCCGTACCAACGGCATCGAAATCAAAGGCGGCAGCCACAACCTTATCGCCGGTTGCACCGTGCGCAACGCCGGCATGACTGCCATTGTTATTGATGGCGGAGACTACCAAGGCGTGCAGAGTTGTGATATCTACAACATTGGCGGCGGTGGGGTCATTTTAAACAGCGGCGATCGCAAGACGTTGACTTCCGGTAATAGTTTTGTCGATAACACACATTTTCATCATTTTGGTCAAGTGCGCAAGACAACTTGCCCGGCGATTGACACGCGCGGCGTCGGTACGCGCATCTCACACAATCTGCTGCACGATTCACCTGACGCCGGTGTAATGTATTGGGGCAATGAAATGCTTTTGGAGTACAATGAAGTTCATCATATCGCCAAGGAAAGCGATGATGTCGGCGCATTTTATTTTGGCCGGGATTACACGATGCGGGGAAACGTGATTCGGTATAATTACTTTCATCATTTGCAAAAGCCCATGCACGTTGGAGTAATGTCAGTGTACCTCGACGACTTTGCCAGCGGCGCGACGATATTCGGCAATATCTTTTACAAAGCCGGGCGCGCCGTGTTCATGGGCGGCGGGCGCGATCATTTAATTGAAAACAACATTCTTGTGGAATGTTCGCCCTCGATTTTTCTTGATGCGCGCGGACTCGTACGCAACACGGAATTTTTTGACGGCCGCATCACGACGCTGATCGACCGGATGAAGGAGATGAATTACAATGAGCCGCCTTACAGTGAAAAATATCCGGAGCTGCTGACGCTCTACAACGATGATCCGGCGCGGCCCAAATACAACCGCATTCGGCGCAACATTTCCGTGGGCGGGCGCTGGCTGGATTTGTACAGCGGTCTCGATCTGTCGTTGCTCGAAATCAAAAACAATCTCATCGCCGATTCGGTGATTTTTCGCAGCAGCGCCGAAACCGGCGTGGAGACGGAAAACTTTACCGAGTTCCAGCACGAGAATGCAGCGATGGCAGAAAAATTCGCGCAGCTCGGCAACAAAATCATCGCCGGTGATCCGGGTTTCGTGGATATGGCGAATGCTGATTTCCGTTTGCGGGACGACTCTCCAGCGTTCCAGCTTGGCTTCGAAAAAATTCCCATTGACAAAATCGGGTTATATATCGATGCGTATCGAACCGCATTGCCGGACAAAGCGGGAACGAATTGAAAGAGATGAAAACGCTTTTTTATCCCGAATGGGATCGGCTCGAGGTACGGGAGCAGCCCATTCCAAAAATCGCCGGTGATGAAGTGTTGCTACGCGTCGCCGCGTGTGGCATTTGCGGCAGCGAGCTGGAAACTTTCAAAAACCGCAACCCGCGCCGCACGCCGCCGTTGATTATGGGACATGAATTCTGCGGCACGATAGTCGAATCTGGCGACGCCTTTCAAGCATTTCATAAGGGACAAAAAGTCATCAGCCACTCCGTGGCGAATTGCGGCGCGTGCCGTCCATGTCGACGCGGCAACACCCATCTTTGTGAAAATCGCCAAATTTTCGGCATGCACCGGCCCGGGGCGTTTGCGGAATTTATCAATGTGCCAGCCCAATGTTTGATTCGCTGGCCGGAAGATTTGCCCGCGGCGACCGCTTGTCTCGCCGAACCGCTGGCGAATGGTGTGCACGTCGCCAATTTGATAAAAACCCGCCATCCGAAAATGATTTGCGTCCTGGGCGCCGGACCTATTGGGTTGTTGTGTCAACAGGCGGCACAAATTCTATTGGGCAGCACGACGATTGTTTCCGATTTCATCCCCGAACGTTTGGAGATTGCAAAAAAATTAGGCGCACAAGTCACAGTCAACGCGCGGCAAGAAAATGCCGTCGAAGTTGTTCGCGAGATTACCAGCAATGAAGGTGTTGACGTGGTTATCGACGCGGTCGGAGCTGCCACGACCAAACAGCAAGCGTTGGAGATGGTTCGCCCCGGCGGCGCAGTGGTGTGGATTGGCCTGCATGAAAACACCATCGCCTTCGATTCCTACAAAGTGACGCTGCCGGAAGTGACCATTTATGGCAGTTATGCCGCGACGCTGCACGAGTTGCAAGAGGCCGTGAACCTGATGGCCAGCCGGCGCGTCGAAGTTGAAAGCTGGGTGCAGACCTTTCCGCTTGCCGACGGCGTGACGGCATTTCAAAAAATGTTGGCGGCCAAAGGATCAGATGTCAAGGCCGTGCTGGTGCCATAATAATTTTCAAAAAAAATCTTGAATATGCCCGCACACAAAGTTCTTTACACCGATCATGGTTTCGCCTCGCTCGCCAGTGAGAAGCAAATCATCGAGGCTGCAGATGCTGAACTGATCGTCGCGCAGTGCAAAACCGCGACAGACGTCATCGCCCTCGCGCCGGAGGCTGACGCGCTGCTGGTGCAATGGGCGCCGATCACCGCCGAGGTGATTCGCGCGCTGCGCCGGTGCAAAGTCATCGTGCGTCTCGGCATCGGAGTGGATAACGTGGCGGTGGACGCGGCAACGGCGCATGGCATTCCGGTTTGCAATGTGCCGGACTATTGCATCGACGAAGTGGCGGATCACACCGTGGCGCTGGCGTTGGCACTCGCCCGGCAAATTCCATTCGTTGATCGGCGCGTGCGTGATAAAATTTGGAAGATCACGCCGCCGGCGCCGATGCCGGCATTTAAAGACATGATCTTTGCCACCATGGGTTTTGGCCGGATTGCACAGGCGGTGCAACGACGCATGCAAAGTTTCGGTTGCACCAGCATTGCCCATGATCCGTTTGTCTCCCGCGAGGTGTTGCAGTCGGCGCGTGTTGTCGCGAAGCCACTCGACGAAGTTTTTGCCACTGCGGATATTCTTTCGCTGCACTGCCCTTTGACGCCAGAGACTCATCATCTCATCAACCCCGCGAGGCTGCGGCAGATGAAACCGAGGGCTATTCTCATTAATACTGCACGAGGCGCATTGGTGGATACGGTAGCGCTGGCGCAGGCGCTGCGTAATGGAGAGATCGCCGCTGCCGGGCTTGACGTGTTCGAGCCGGAACCTTTGCCGGATGATCATCCGTTGCGATTCTGTGAGCAGGCGATTCTCACCTCGCATATCGCCTGGTACAGCGAGCGCAGCGCTCCGGCGTTGCAACGCAAAGCTGCCGAAGAAATCGTCCGCGGCTTGCGCGGCGAGCCGTTGAAAAATCAAATTAATATCAAAAAAATTTGAGCGGCCGCCGATGAAGATCATCCGGTTTTTGAACGACAACAGTGACATTTGTTACGGCACGCCGGCCAGTACGGGCAAGGCGAATCTCATTCGCGGCGATATTTTTGGCTATTTTGAAATCACCAAAGAAGTCATCGTCATCAAAAAATTGCTCGCGCCCATCGCGCCGGCGCAGATTCTCGGTACCGGCCTAAATTACCGGCAGCATGCGAAAGAAGGCGGCATGGCGATTCCCGAATATCCGGTTTTGTTCGTGAAGGGACTGAATACGCTGCAACATCCGGGTGAGCCGATTGTGATCCCAACGCATCTGCGGAGCGACAAAGTCGATTATGAATGCGAGTTGGCCGTGGTGATTGGCAAGACCTGCAAGAACGTCAGCCGGAGCGAGGCGCTCGACTACGTGTTGGGTTACACTTGTGCCAATGACGTCAGCGCGCGCGATTGGCAGCTCGAACGCGGCGGCGGGCAGTGGTGCCGGGGAAAATTTTTTGATACGTTCACGCCCCTCGGGCCGCAGTTGATTACAAAAGACGAATTGCCCGCGCCAAATCATTTGCAAATTAAAACCATTCTCAACGGCGAAGTGAAGCAAGACTGGAACACTGATGATATGATTTTTGATGTCCCCGCCTTGATCGAATTTTTCAGCGGCAGCACCACCTTGCCGCCGGGCACGGTGATTCTCACCGGCACACCGCACGGTGTCGGCATGGCGCAGCAGCCGCCGCGCTGGCTGCGTCCCGGCGATGAAGTGACGATTGAAATCGAAAACATCGGCCGGCTCACCAATCCGGTTGTTGATGAAAAAAACTAACAGGAAACGTGATATGAAATTGATCGATCTCTCCCATCCGTTGGAACACGGGCAGTTGAATTTTCCGTGGGATCCCAAAATCAGCGTGGTGGTACACAATACTGTGACCTCCATCGGCTACAACATCACGCAGATCAGCATGTCTACTCATCAGGGCACGCATCTCGATGCGCCGTTTCATTTTTATGATGACGGAAAAACCCTCGATCAAATGCGGCTGGAACAATTTTATGGGAAAGCCACACTGATCGATCTCGCTCCGGGCAGCGCGCTGGCGGCGAAAACGCCTCTGACCATCGAGATGTTTAAACCGCATGCAGAAAAGTTTCACCGGGGCGCGAAAGTTATTTACCGCACTGGTTGGGATCGCCAATTTGGCACCGCCGAGTATTTCGCAGAATTTCCAACTTTGACGTTGGAAGTGGCGCAATGGATGGCCGGTCGCAAAATCGGCATGCTGGGCATGGACACTCCGACGCCCAGCACCGCCTGGAAAGAATGCCATCACATTTTATTAAAAGCCGGCGTCGAAATCGTCATCGTCGAGGGATTGACGCATTTGGAGCAGCTTCCGGAAACGTTCATCTTCATGGGTTTCCCGTTGAACATCAAAGGCCGGGATGGATCACCGATTCGGGCCGTCGCTTTGGTGGAGGATTGAACATGCGAGGTTTGAAAGATCAAGTCGCCATCGTGACCGGCGGGCTGGGTGATCTCGGCTACGCCAGCGCCGCGCGTTTGGTGGAAGACGGCTGCCGCGTGGCGTTGTTTGATATCAAACCTGATCCGCAGCAACGCGCCGCGCAGATCGGTTGTTCACTTTTTCAGGTTGACATCAGCAATGAGTCGCAAATCGAGCAAGCCTGCGAAGCCGTGGCGGCGCAGTTAGGCCCGGCATCGATTTTGGTCAACTCGGCAGCTTATTTTATTTTCAAAAGTGTCGATGCCGCCGTGGAAGATTGGCAGCGGATTCTGAGCGTCAACGTGATGGGCACCTCGCTGGTCGCCAAACACGCGGTGCCGCAAATGAAAAAATTAGGAAAGGGAAGCATTGTCAATTTTTCGTCGGTTAGCGGATTTGTCGGCCAGCCGAATTTCGCAACATACAATTCCACCAAGTTTGCCATTCGCGGCTTGACCAAATGTTGGGCCCAGGATCTCGCGCCGTATGGCATCCGTGTCAACAGTTTGTGCCCGGGATATATTTACACCTCGGCGTTTGTCAACTCTTGCAAGCAACTTGGCCGCAACATTGAGGAAGAAGACCGCAAAGCTGCGGCCATGCACTTGCTTGGCCGGCAAGGCAAGCCGGAGGAAGTGGCGGCAGCGGTGGCGTTTCTCGCGAGCGATGAAGCCTCGTTCATTACCGGCAGCGATCTTTTGGTGGACGGCGGCTATCTGGCGAAATAATCTCGATACCGTACCATGAAAGATCAATCGGCGTTTGATCCGCTTGTGATAAGATTAGGCGAATGCGCTGTAAGAAAATAAACCACTGGATAAATATTCTGGCACGCGTTTGATTCCTACCTGTATTGGTGGAGCTTAATGCAGACTGGCAGAGTGCTTGCCATATCATTTGAACAAATTTTCAAACTTACTGGGAAGCATTCAAGAGATACATATGACATCGCGTGAATTAGTCAAAGCCACATTGGAATTTGCCTCGCCAACGAGAATCCCGCGGCAACTCTGGCTGTTGCCTTGGGCCAGCGAACGCTATCCCCGCGAGTTGCGGCAAATTCAAGAAATTTTCTCTGATGATATCATCGCCTCACCGCCATTTTATCAGGAATCTCCCAAAACTGTTGGAGACATGTATGCCCCCGGTATTTACGTTGACGAGTGGGGATGTCGTTTTGAAAATGTCGAGCCGGGTATCATTGGCATTGTCCATGAGCCACTGTTGGAAGATTGGCAAGATGTAGAAAAGATCAAATGCCCAGCGGAGCTGCTCAGTGTTGACGTTGAACAAGTGAACGCGTTTTGCCGAAGCACCGATAAATTCGTGCTCTCCGGTTGCGGGCCACGCCCCTTTGAACAGTTGCAGTTCATTCGCAGCGCGGAAAACCTTTTGCTCGATCTCGCGCAGCAACCAGCCGGGCTGTTGGTTTTGCTGGAACGCCTGCACCAATTTTATTGCAAACAACTTGAATTGTGGGCGACGACGGAAGTAGATGCGTTGACCTTCCTGGACGATTGGGGCATGCAAAACTCTATGCTGATTTCGCCCGTGATGTGGCGCAAGTTGTTCAAGCCGCTGTATCGTGATTACATCGAGATTGCGCACGCGCATGGCAAGTATGCGTTCATGCACTCGGATGGCTATATCCTTGACATTCTGCCGGACTTGATTGAGTTGGGATTGGATGCTATCAATGCGCAAATCTTTTGCATGGGCGTGGAGAAATTAAACGCATGCTGCAAAGGCAAGATTACGTTCTGGGGAGAAATCGACCGGCAGTATCTTTTGCCTTATGGCACTGCGGATGAAATCGTGCGCGCCGTCAAGAGCGTTCATGAAGCCCTGTATGCCAACGGTGGAATCATTGCCCAATGCGAGTTTGGCCCGGGCGCAAAGCCGGAAAACGTTCATCTGGTATTTGAAACGTGGAGCAGGTTATAAATGAAATGCCTTGCGCCGACCAGCAAGAACAATGAAAATCGTTGCAATGTGTGACAAACAGCAAACTGGAAAATCCTGTGGGAGATCATATAACTTCCACGCCCTTGGACACCCGTTCGCCTGTTTTAAAAATATGCAAACTGAGTCTTGCAGAAATCGTAGAAAAGACAGCGATAAGACCCCCGATCGCGTGATATGAATGAATTGATCTCCGTAGCGATGGATTGCCGCGTGTAATCAATGTGCAACGTCGCAGTACAATTCAGCGGGATTTCCATTTCAGTGGGCGAGAACTTCAAACGGCTAAATTCTTACCTTTGATAAATGACGGATCATTGCGCGATATTACTTTTTTGCCGCGCACCTCGCACGAGACCATCACTTATGGCTCGAGCGGACTCTTTATGACCGCAGGCGATCTGGTTTTTTGGTGTCAGTCTCTTTTTACCGGAAAAGTCCTCAAGCAATCATCTCTGGCGCAGATGTTAAGCTTCAATCAGCAAGGCTATGGCCTGGGCATGGCGGGGGCAATATTGGAACCTCCGCTTGCATGGCATATTTGCCTGACTTCGAAACCACCATCGTGGTCATGATCAATGCTTTTCATGGAAAATGCCTGGATCGAATCCTAGAAGATCTGATTGAAATCATAGCAAATCACTGGCATCAAAAAAACAGTCGCCCATTACGACGCCATGAACAAAGCAAAATATGAATGAGATGAATGGAAGGTATATGAAATGGATTGTATGTGAGATGGCTTTTTGAGTTGTTTTCAATAATCACTTTGACGAGAGGATTAGCGCAACGGCGTCGCTTCCGATTTGCTGTTGGACGGACTCCTGCTGCACGATGCGCACACGATAGATAAGCCAGGCGCAGGCCAGCAACGCAATGATCGCTGCTCCGATCAATACCGGGCGAAGTTGATCATAACTCAATCTCCGTATGAGAACAAGGCCGAGAATCAAGCCGATTATTGCGCCTCCAACGCCATAGCCCAGCGCTATCGCCGGACCAGCCAGGCCGCTGTCGCCGGGCACGAAAAGCGTCCCCACCAAAGTCCCAGCAATCAGGCTGAGAAACCCCAGTATTAAAACGAAACAAATGCCAAGTAATGTTTTGGATTTTGACATGACTTGATCAAGAGGTTGCCGTGATCCCAATGAAACGATTGTGCATGCTGGCGTTTGTTGCGTTCAACACACCAAGCCTGGAGAATCACATTTGGCCGGGCACTACTTGATTTATAATTTCAATTCCCAGCCGCGTTCATATTCACGGCGCCACATTTTCATGGCTGGTTTATCTTTAAGAATATGGCCATTCGAGGTATCGAGGTTTAATGAGCGCCCAACTTTCCAGGCGATATTTGACAATTGCAGCATCGTTACGCTTACATTGCCTTCTGCAATGGGGGAATGAAGTTTTTCATTCAATGTGATGGCATTGATGAAATTCTGAAAATGTGCCGTGGTCAGCGGGCCCTCGCCCCTTGTGTCCAGCGCCGCATCTTTTTCCGGCTTGGCATACTCAAACACTTTTTCATCGATGGCATTGTAAATCTCATAGCCATCGCGATCGATTAGAATGGCGCCTTCCGTGCCGTGAATCATGGCGCCGCGGCCGCGGCCGTAATACTTCTTGCCCTGACAACTACGGCCTTCCCAGGTAATCATTTTGCCGTCATATTCGTAGTTGGTTACCAGCGTGTCATAAAACTCCCAATCATCTTTGAAATGATACCGGCCGCCGGCGGCGCTGACACGCTGCGGATATTTGACCTCTAATGCCCAGAGGCAAACATCGACTTCGTGTGTGCCGTTATTCAACGTTTCGCCTGTGCCCCAATGCCAAAACCAATGCCAGTTGTAAGGATGAACGTTATCGCGATAAGCGCGCCGCGGCGCCGGGCCCTGCCAGAGTTCCCAATCCAAATAATCGGGCACGGCGACCTGCTTGCCAACGCCGATTGATTTTCTTTCATTACTGTACCAGGCTTTGCCGAAATAAGCTTTGCCGATCACGCCTTCTCTGATTTTTTGAATCGCCTCCATCGTGTGCAACGAGGAACGCTGTTGATTGCCCATCTGCACCAACTTGCCATACTTCTTCTGTGCCTGCACCAACAACTCGCCTTCAGCGGGATTGTGGCTGGGCGGCTTCTCGACATATACATGCTTGCCGGCCTGCAATCCCATGATCGCCATGTGGGTGTGCCAATGTTCCGGCGTGCAGATCGTGATCGCATCGACGTCTTTTGAATCGAGAAACGTGCGAAAATCCTTGGCCTGCACTGGCGATTGTCCAAACTTCCCCTGCACGTTCAAGGCAAAAGGATCGAGTTCTCTTTTGTCAACGTCGCAAATGTGTGTGACCATTGCGTTTTTGCAATCCGCGAGAGCGGAAAGATGACCGTAGCCCCGGCCGTGCAATCCGATGATGGCAAAATTCACGCGCTCATTCGCGCCCAGGATGCGACGATAGCTTTTGGCGGAGAACGCGTTCGCCCTGAATGCCAGTCCGGCAGAGGCGAGGGAAGCAGTTTTCAGAAAATCTCTTCTGGAAAAGTTTGTTGCCATGGCTCAATCCGTGATTTTGATCTTGATATTTTTGAAAGAGACTTCATCGCCGTGATCTTGCAGCAGAATGTGGCCCTCCGGCAGCTCGCCGAACCTGGGCCAGACTACATATTTGCTGCGCGCCACCAATGCCCGCCACATTTGCGTTCCCCGTTCGTAATCCACCACTTTAATGCCGTTCAAAAAATGTTGCACGTGATTGCCATCGACCACGATTCTTGCTCGATTCCAGTTGTATTGATTGACACGTTTGGCAATGGCCTCGTTGGGCGCATAGAATTTGGCGTCGGCGGGAATCAAATCATACAAGGAGGCCAGCGTACGATTGCCGTTTGCGCCCTGTTTGGCATCAGGATGATGCTCATCGTCGAGAATTTGATATTCACAACCAATGGCTGAGCCTTCACCCTGGTTCAATTCGGTATTGACAAAATACTTGATGCCACTGTTGGCGCCCTTGGTGAGTTTGAAGTCAACCTCCAGAACGAAATTCTTGTACTTTTTCATCGTCACGATATCGCCGCCTTGCTGAGATTCGCCGCCGGCGCCTTTCATGACGGTTAAGACACCGTCAGCGATTTTCCAGCCTTTTCCTGGAAAATGATCCAGCCTCGCGCCGCGCCAACCATTCGTGGTCTTGCCGTCCCACAGCAGTTCCCAGCCCTCACTTTTTTCCCGCTCCGTCAATTGATTCGTGAGATAGCTGATTTGTGGAATCTCGCTTGACCCCGAGCGTTTCTCTTTCACCAGATTTATTCTTTTGATGCGAAGGTTGCGGAACTGTACGGTTCTGCCGTCCAGCTCGCGATCATTGCCAATGCTGTGTACCTGCAATGCCACAAAACCTTTTGTCGTCATATCATCAACGAGGTCGGCCGTGGGAACCTCGTTCAGCCACACACGAATGTGATTACCGATGGCTTCGACGCGGAATTTGTTCCAAGCATTGGGTTGGTAGGCGGTTTTGGCCTTGGGATTGCATTCGAGATTGTAGAGCCAGCCTCTGCGGGCTTCATCATAAATGCCGCCGCTCCATGCACGCGGCGAAGGATCAATCTCGATTTGATAACCGTGCACGCGGCCGTTTTCATAGTCCGGCTTGCTCAGGCTACGAATTTGCACACCGGAATTCAGGCCGTCATCAAGTTTGGCTTCGAACTCCAGAATGAAGTCGTCGAATTCATCTTTGGTGGCCAAAAATGTATTCGGTGTGTTTATTTTGCTCACGCCCAAGATAACGCCGTTTTCAATCTTGAACTCTGCGGTTCCGTTCAACACGCGCCAATTGTTCAAATTTTTGCCGTTGAACAGTTTCTCCCAGCCCGCTTGTTCTTGAGCATAACCTGAAAAAGCCAGGCATAGTGCCATGACAAAAAGAGTTGGTCTCACAATGACTCCCTTACCGAATAAACAAGCAATGCTTGAATAAACGTTTAGAAATTGGCATTTCAATTATTTGATCAACGCCGGCTCGACATAAGTTCCATAACGCGTGGCGTTGCCCAGTCGCCAAAAATAATCATACAGGATGCGCGAGATTTCTTTCATGGCGGACTTGGCCTCGCCGTTCATCTCATATTTTTCCATGACGGCAACGGCGTAAGGGCGTTCTTTAAGATAAACAATTGCCCATTCAGTTGAGACGCCGGGAATACCGCCGGGCTTGAATGCCGCGGGAAGGTTCGCGGGCAATCCGGCATTGAGGCCGCCTGATTTTGGCTTCTTCAAAATCTCGAGAATTTCATCGCACACCTGCCGATTCAAAAATTCGCCCCGATGGAGAATTTCCATAATGCGAACAGCTTCGAACGGGGTCGAAAGGTTTTCCTCGCCCTTGCCGGAAGCGGCGGCGTTGATCATGCGACGCTGCAAGCGGGTCTGCGTGAGGCCAAGTGATGACATGGTGCGATTGACGTTCTCCATGCCAACCAAATCGATGAGCATATTCGTAGCAGTATTGTCGCTCAGCACGATCATCAAGATGGCAAGATCACGGATGCTCAATTGGGAGGTGTGATCGCCGAGCTGCTGCAGAATGCCGCTGCCGCCGACTTTGTGCTCTTTGTCGATCCAGCGCAAATCCATTAGTCTGAATTTGCCCTCGGTTGCCTGTTTGTAAACCTCCATCAAAACGGGAATCTTGATGGCGCTGCCCTGGGGGAAAATCATGTTCTCGTTGACGCCGAAGCGTTCACCCGAGGTGAGATCAAGCGCTGCGATACCCATCACACCGCTTACGTTGCCGGCGATTTCCCAGAGTTTGGCTTCTGTCTTCTCGTGAACAACCTCCCAGTTTTCCGGTTGTGCTGAAAGCGAAAATGCCAGAAGGAGATGGGCAAAAATCTGGAGCAATGGTTTTTGCATGGCGTGGTTCCACAGTGAGTTTAGTGGCAGATGCGATGATGAAATCGCTGGGTCATTATCGCCGAAGCAGCGAGTCTCGCCGGGCTGAAAATGCATGCGAACGGCGAAAATCATTTTAAGAATATCTTTTGCTTAGTCAAGCGCAAATTTAATATGAAGCGCACGAACCTGCGGCAGCCGGGTCCTTTAGAAAAGCGCTTGACATTACATAATGGGCGCTTATTTTGATCGCATGCGTTGGGAAAGATATGGGAATAAAAGTCACTTCAAATTTTCACATTAGTTTTTCTTTATCGATCGGTAGAGCCGGAGCTGGTATGTTCCATTCGGCAAGTTCATTCTATGTTTGTTGAAAGTTGAGAGCGCCCGGCCGCAACATGCGAAAGGAATAGTATGGAACTCAGTCTGCTGGATGTTATCCTGTTTTTGGCCTTTTTTGCGGTGGTGATCGGCTTCAGCATGTACAAGAGCCGCAAGGAAGAAACCAGCGAAGATTATTTTCTCGCGAGCCGGGGATTGCACTGGCCGCTTATCGGGCTTTCTCTGATCGCCGCAAACATTTCCACCGAACATTTCGTCGGTATGTCCGGGCAGGGGGCGGGGCTCGCCG
>SZPB01000031.1 GCA_030263535.1 Cytophagia bacterium CHB2 | reverse complement strand
GCAAGACGCACCTCTTCGACGGCCGCACCGGCGAGCGGTTCGATCAGAAGGTGACGGTGGGCTTCATCTACATGATGAAGCTGCACCACCTGGTCGACGACAAGATTCACGCGCGTTCGACGGGGCCTTACAGCCTGATCACGCAGCAGCCGCTGGGCGGCAAGGCGCGCACCGGCGGCCAGCGCTTCGGCGAGATGGAAGTGTGGGGCCTGGAGGCCTACGGCGCGGCCTACAACCTGCAGGAGTTGCTGACGGTCAAGTCCGACGACGTCGAAGGCCGCACCAAGATTTACGAGTCGATGGTCAAGGGACTGAACACGCTCGAGGCGGGCACGCCCGTCTCGTTCGACGTGCTGTGCTGCGAGATTCGAGGGCTGGGCATGAACATCCAGCTCGAAAAGAAAGGCGCGCTGGGCTGATCGCCGACGCCCGGCGACGGGAGACGCATCATGGATACGGCCGTCGCGACCACCGCGGCTTCGACGATCGTCTACGCGCTGGAGCCGAGCATCGACGCGGAGGAGCTGCTCGAGTTCTACCGCGCTCAGCACCATCCGACGCCGAAGTCGCCGGAGAAGATTCAGCACATGCTGAAGAACTCCGACTGTTTCGTCGCGGCGCGCGAGCCTTCGGGCGCGCTGATCGGCGTCGCGCGCGGTCTGACCGACGGCGTCCGCGGCTATCTGGTCGAGTGCAAGCTCGATCCGCGCTACCAGGGACCGGCGGCCGTGACGCGGACCGACGGCCGGATCGAGCACGACGATCAGGGCATCGCACGCGCCCTGGCGCTGCGCGTGCTGCTGGCGTTGCGCGACATGGGCTGCGAACGGATCGACGTGCTGGCCTACGGCACCGAAGTGGATTTCTGCGAGGAGCTGGGTTTCCGGCGCAGCAGCGGCATGGTCGCTCTGTCGCTCGATCCGGCGCGGCTTCCGCAGGCGGCGAATTGAACGAGGCATGACGGCGGGACGCGGTGCGCGGGCCTCGGCCCGATCGCGTCCGGCAGCCGCGCGGACAGGATTGCATCGAATCAGGACACCATCAGGGGTGCTTGCTCATGCTCGAAAGCGTTTATGACCGCATCAACGATTACGGCTCGGTGCGCATTTCGCTGGCCTCGCCCAACGACATCCGGTCGTGGTCGTTCGGCGAAGTGAAGAAGCCCGAGACCATCAACTACCGCACCTATCGCGCCGAGAAGGACGGTCTGTTCTGCGAGCGGATCTTCGGCCCCGAGCGCGACTGGGAGTGCTTCTGCGGCAAGTACAAGGGCACGAAGCACAAGGGCATGATCTGCGACCGCTGCGGCGTCAAGGTCACCCACAGCCGCGTCCGCCGCAAGCGCATGGGCCACATCAACCTGGCCGCGCCGGTCGTCCATATCTGGTTCTTCAAGTCCATGCCCAGCCGGCTGGGCAACCTGCTGGACATGAAGACGACGGACCTGGAGAAGGTGATTTACTTCCAGGATTACGTCGTGGTCGAGCCGGGCGACACGCCCCTGAAGCGCGGGCAGATCCTCAGTGAAGAGGAATTCCGCGCCCATCACGACAAGTTCGGCGACGCCTTTCGCGCCATGATGGGGGCCGAAGCCGTCAAGGAACTGCTCACCAAGCTCGATCTGGCCGTGCTGGGCCAGGATCTGCGCGTGGGCCTGGCCAACACCAACAGCAAGCAGAAGCAGAAGGACTACGCCAAGCGGCTCAAGATCGTCGAAGCGCTGCGCCACAGCCAGAACCGCTCGGAGTGGATGGTGCTCGACGTCATTCCGGTCATCCCGCCGGACCTGCGCCCGCTGGTGCTGCTCGAAAGCGGCAACTTCGCCACCAGCGACCTGAACGATCTCTACCGCCGCATCATCAACCGCAACAACCGGCTGAAGAAGCTGATCGACCTGAATGCGCCCGAAGTCATCATCCGCAACGAAAAGCGCATGCTCCAGCAGGCCGTCGACGCCCTCTTCGACAACGGCCGCTGCCGCCGGCCGGTGCTGGGCAGCAGCAACCGCCCGCTGAAGTCGCTGACCGACATGATCAAGGGCAAGCAGGGCCGCTTCCGCGAGAACCTGCTGGGCAAGCGGGTCGATTACTCCGGCCGCTCGGTGATCGTGGTCGGTCCGGAACTGATGCTGCATCAGTGCGGCCTGCCGAAGAAGATCGCGCTGGAGCTGTACCAGCCCTTCATCATCCGCAAGCTCAAGGAGCGCGGCCTGGCCGACACGATCAAGTCGGCCAAGAAGATGCTCGAGCGGCGCGATCAGGAAATCTGGGACATTCTGGAGGAAGTCATCCACCAGCACCCGGTGCTGCTCAACCGCGCGCCGACGCTTCACCGCATGGGCATCCAGGCGTTCGAGCCGGTGCTGGTCGAAGGCAACGCCATCCGCATTCACCCGCTGGTGTGCAAGGGCTTCAACGCCGACTTCGACGGTGACCAGATGGCCGTGCACCTGCCCCTGTCGATCGAAGCGCAGGTCGAGGCGCACGTGCTGATGATGTCCACCAACAACATCTTCAGCCCCGCCAACGGCAGCCCGATCATGTCGCCCAGCCAGGACATCACGCTGGGCATCTTCTACCTGACGTGCGATCACGGCCTGCCCACGCCGCCGGAGGAGATGCGGCATTTCCACGACGCGCAAGAGGCGCTGCTGGCCTACGACCTGAAGCGCCTCGGCATTCACGACAAGATTCGGGTGCGCGTGGCGCGCCGCGCCATGGTCACGAAGCTGAAGGAAGCGGCCCAGCCGATTCCCAAGAACCGCCTGATCGAGACGACCGTCGGGCGCCTGATCTTCAACGACATGCTGCCGACCGAAATGCCGTTCTACAACATGTCGCTGTCGCAGAAAGGCTCGGCCCGCGTGATCGCCGATTGCCACGTGCAACTGGGCCGCTCGGCCACGATCGATCTGCTGGACCGGATCAAGGCTCTGGGCTTCCGCTGGAGCACGCTGGCCGGTCTGTCGTTCGGCATTACCGATCTGCGCGTGCCGGCGCGGAAGAAGGCCATCCTCGACGAGGCACAGAAGAAGGTCGACCGCATCGAGCGGGCGCTGCAACAGGGCGCCATCACCGAGCGCGAGCGGTACAACAATCTGATCGACATCTGGGTGCACGCTCGCGAGGAAGTCACCGAAGAGATGATGCAGGAGTTGAAGAACGACTACCGCAAGCCCGACGGCACTTACGCCCGGCCGGGTGACGGCGACGCCGCTCCGTATCTCAACCCCATCTACCTGATGACCGACTCCGGGGCGCGCGGCAGCGTCGACCAGATTCGACAGCTCGCCGGCATGCGCGCCCTGATGGCCAAGCCGTCGGGCGAGATCATCGAAACGCCGATCAAGGCCAACTTCCGCGAAGGACTGAGCGTACTCGAGTACTTCAGCTCGACGCACGGCGCGCGAAAGGGCCTGGCCGACACGGCGCTGAAGACCGCCGACTCGGGCTACCTGACGCGCAAACTGGCCGACGTCTGCCAGAACGTCATCATCAACCAGATCGACTGCGGCACGATCAACGGCATTACCAAGGGCGTCCTGTACAAGGGCGAGGAAGTCGACGTGTCCCTGTCTCAGTCGATCATCGGCCGCGTGGCGCGCGCCACCAACCGCGTGACGAAGTTCGGCGCGCTTTATGATTCGACGCTCGATCGTTACTCGGAAGTATTCGTATTTTTTGGATTGGCGTATTTTTTTGTCAACATCGATCCCGATGCGCTCTGGCGACCGGTGGCGGTGGCCGTGGCGTTGGGCGGCTCAATGATGGTGAGTTACATTCGCGCGCGCGCAGAAGGATTGAATCTGGACTGCAAGGTCGGCCTCATGCAACGGCCCGAGCGCGTGGTCTCGCTCGGCGTCGGCGCGTTGATCAGCCAGGAGGTGTTGACCTGGGTGATTATTGCTATCGCGATTTTAGCCAACTTCACCGCGATTCAACGGCTGCATCATGTTTGGATTGCAGAAAATGGCAGCAAACGTGAGCCGCTGGCGGCGACGCAGAAGTAAGTTCGATATTCTTTGGTCGTCGCATGCCAGGCGGTTGGCAATCTTATAAACCGTCACGGACTATACATAGAAGCTGCACGTGCCGCTTACTTTCTATTCTGACATTTATGCGTCAGGCTCTGTACCGCAGGAGTGGCGCCCGGTCAAAGGAGGTACCCTAAAGTATCCGGTACGGAACCAGGCCGTGCGTGCTACGCGAATTGCGCCGCCTCGGGTCCGGCAGGTGGAAAAAAGTTATCAAGCAAGGCAACTCTGGCGAGGTTCATTATTTTGAACACGAGTCTGGCCATGTTGCCGGTGTCAAGTTTCTTAAGAGGACGAAAAGATCATGAAACACGCCATTGCTCTAGACTCGGCTCTCACGGATGCGGGCCAGGATGCGACGCAGCAATTGACCTTTTTTGCGCTATTGAATTTGGGCATACTTCAGTCTTTGACAAGCGGCGTGATCAGTGCTGATGACGCAATCAGATTATTTTACAACGCAGATAATTGCCTTTATGTCCGTCGACATTTCAAAAACAAAAATGCCGACGCTATCATGAGTCACGGCGTCCAATTGTCTGATCTTTTCGAATGCTTGCCGATCACTGCCGCGCATCGTGAGTTTACGCATGAATTGGATATCATGCGCTCGTTATGCTTGAAGATCCTGGATAAATCGCGTCCGGCAGCCAGACTGACCAGGCGGATAGTTGTGTGATCGTCATTTTAGCCAACTTCACCGCGATTCAACGGCGGTATTACGTTTGGGCGGCGGAAAATGGCGGCAAGCGTGCGCCGCTGGCAGTAACGCAGAAGTGAATGTCTATGAATGAATTTGTTGACTGAGGTTAGCAAATAAACCCAACTTATAACCCATTGATTTAGGAAACGGAGGAAGTTTTGGCAAAACCCACTGTAAAAATCAAGGCTCCGAACGGCAAGCTTGGCATTTTGACGCCGGGCATGGGAGCTGTCACCACCACCTTTATTGCCGGCGTCGAAGCGGTGCGACGCGGTCTCGCGCAACCCTTCGGCTCGCTTACGCAAATGGGCACGATCCGCCTGGGCAAGCGCACCGACAAGCGCTCACCTTTGATCAAAGATTTTGTGCCGCTCGCCAATCTCAATGACATCGTATTCGGCGGCTGGGACATTTTTGAAGATGATTGCTACGTTGCCGCGAAAAAAGCCGGTGTGCTCGAGGCAAAAGATCTGGATCCAATCAAAGATACCCTGAGCGCCATCAAGCCGTGGAAAGCGGTTTTTCATAACGACTATGTCCGGCGGCTGTCGGGCACGCACGTGAAACAGGGCAACACCAAATGGGATTTGGCCCAAATGGTGCGTGATGACATCATGAAGTTCAAGGCCCAGCACAATCTCGATCGCATGGTCATGTTGTGGTGCGGCAGCACGGAAATTTTTCTGCAACCCGAGCCGGTGCATCAAACGATTGCGGCATTCGAGCAGGGCTTGCGCGACAATCATGCCGCGATTGCGCCGAGCATGATTTACGCTTACGCCGCAATCAAAGAAGGCATTCCCTACGGCAACGGCGCGCCCAATCTCACCGCCGATATTCCCGCGTTAGTCGAGCTGGCAAAACAAACCGAGACGCCCATTTGCGGCAAGGATTTCAAATCCGGCCAGACCATGATGAAAACTATCCTGGCGCCCGGTTTGAAAGCCCGCATGCTCGGCCTTTCCGGCTGGTTCTCCACCAACATTCTCGGCAATCGCGACGGCGAAGTGTTGGATGATCCCTACTCCTTCAAAACCAAGGAAGAGAGCAAGCTTTCCGTGCTCGAATACATCTTGCAGCCGGAGGTTTATCCCCAACTTTATAAGGATTTTTATCACAAAGTGCGCATCAATTATTATCCGCCGCGCGGCGATAATAAAGAAAGCTGGGATAACATTGACATCTTCGGCTGGCTGGGATACCCCATGCAGATCAAAATCGATTTTCTCTGTCGTGACAGCATCCTGGCCGCGCCCATCGTGCTCGATCTTGTGTTGTTCCTGGACTTAGCCAAGCGCGCCGGCATGAAGGGCATTCAGGAGTGGCTGTCGTTCTACTTCAAAAGCCCGCAAACGGCGCCGAATTTGTATCCCGAGCACGACATTTTCATTCAGCTCATGAAATTGAAAAACACCTTGCGGCATTTGCAAGGCGAAGAGCTGATCACGCACTTGGGACTCGAGTACTACGATTGAGTTGCCTGCAAAAGTGCGCGATGATCGCGCGATTGTTGGAGGAGCTTCGTGCCGCAAACCAGCTCTGAGGCGTCGCGGTTTTCTCTCAAAAAATTTTTGCTGAGAAACCGCGATGTCCATTCTCAAAACGGGCGTCTAGCCGCCAAACCCGAAGCCTCACCGCTTGCCAATCTGCTCAAAACCTCGTTGCCGACCGTTGTCGATCTCGCCTCGCAGACGATCATGTGGACGATCGAGTCGATTCTCATCGGTCGCATCAGCGCGGCGGCTTTTGGCGGGTTCGGCATGGCGATTCAGGTGATCGTGCTGTGCATGACGGTTCTGCTCACCTTCGTGGTGGGCAGTTCGCTGATCATCAATCGTAATTTGGGCGGCGGCGACCGCCAGGAGGCAAATCATATCTTCGGCCAGACCATGATCATCGGCTCGATGATCGCGATTGGCCTGGCGCTCTTTTGGTTTTTCGGCGCGACGCAGATTTTCAAGCTCATCAAAGAAGGCGGCATGGAGGCCGAACTCGCGGGCGTGAGGTATCTGCGCACGATTGCTGTGTTTTCGCCCTTCATCATCACCAACTTCATTGCGGTGGGCGTGATTCGCGGCATCGGCGAGACGAAATTCTCGATGATGATCAATCTCGGCATCAACGCCTTGAATCTCGTACTCTCGCCGCTGCTCATTTTTGGCTTGTTCGGTTTGCCGCGCCTGGAGGTGCAGGGCGCGGCGTTCGCCGCCGGCCTCTCGCACACCGCCGGTTTCGTGGCCACATTTTATTTGGTGCGCAGCCGTAAAAGCAAACTGTTTCTCTCGCTGCGCGAGATGGCGCAGCCCAACTTCACCACCCTGAAGCGCCTCTTCAAAGCCGGCTTTCCCACCACGATTGAGCAACTCGTGTGGGCCTTCGGCCAGCTCGTGGTCACCAGTTTTGTCGCCTTGCTCGGCATTCATTTGCTCGCCGCCCATCAGGCCTTCATGCGCATTCAGGCGATTCTCTCCATGTTTTACATGGGCTTCGGCCTGGGCGCCATGACGCTGATGGGGCAAAATCTCGGCGCCGACCGCCAGCAACTGGCCGAACGCACCGCGGAAGTGTCCGGCTGGGTGATGTATGCGTTTGTCATGATCGTCATACTTTTACTTGTGGTATTTTCCCAGCCTATCTTGAGTGTTTTCACCTCCGATCCCAAAGTGATCACCGCCGGCCTGCTCCCGTTGACCATGTTTGCGTTAACCCAGCTTCCCAAAGCCGTGAACAACGTGTTGATGGGAAATTTGCGCGGGGCCGGTGATCTCAAATGGCTCATGTGGCTCAGCATCGCGGCGGTGATTGTTTTTGAAATCGGCGCCAATGCCATAGTTATTTTTTTATTGAAGGGCGGGCTGTTAGGCCTGTGGTTGGTGCATATGCTGGATGAAACCATTCGCCTGGCCGCGAACTATTGGCGTTTCAACCGCGGCAAGTGGAAGTTTTTGAATATTTGATGTCAGTAATTTCGCTTGAAATTTATTCGAAATTTACCTACTGAGTCCTGGAATTTACCTGAACATGGCCGGCTTTTTTATATCTTTCGAAGGCATTGATTTTTGCGGTAAAAGCGAACAAAGCCGGCGCTTGTGCGAGCGGCTGCGCCAAGCCGGATACGACAATGTGGAATTTTTGCGCGAGCCGGGCGGTGTCGAGATTGCCGAAGCGATTCGCAAAATTCTGCTCGATACGCGCCATGCCGGACTCAACGAGCGCACGGAAATTCTGTTATATTCCGCGGCGCGCGCGCAAATTACCGGCGAACGAATTCTGCCGGCGCTGCACGCTGGAAAAATCATCGTGGCCGATCGCTATGTCGATTCCACCACGGTGTATCAAGGCTATGGCCGCGGCCTTGATCTCGAGTTTGTCAGGGCCGTCAATCACTTTGCGACGCGCGGCACGCTGCCGCATGTGACGTTTCTAATTGATTTGCCGGTCGAAGTCGCACACGGCCGTCAACAACGCAACGGCCTCGCAAAAGATCGCCTGGAAAACGAGAGTGAGGAATTTCACCAGCGTGTGCGCGCCGCCTATCTCAAAATCGCCGCGGCCGAGCCGCAACGCATCATCATCATCAATGGCGATCAAAGCATTGCCGCAATCGGCGACGACGTCGATAAAAACTTACGCCAGAAATTTGGATTGCAAGTATAAATGATTGTTGCTCCGCAAACCCACCGCGCCCGCACGGGAGGCCGCCATGTTCGGTTCCGTCATTCTTGAAATCGCCATCGGCTTGATTCTGGTGTATCTGCTGCTGGGCTTGATTTGCACCGCGATCAACGAACTGGTCGCGCAAGCCCTGAGCTTGCGCTCCGACACTCTCGTGCAAGGCATTCGCAATATTCTGGCAGATCCGAATCATCAAGGATTAGCGCGTGAGCTTTACAATCATCATCTGATTAAAGCATTTTATAAGAAAGGGCAAAAACCTTCGTATATTCCCTCGCATTCGTTTGCCCTGGCGTTGCTCGACATCGTGACGCGCGATCATACCGGCCAGGTGCAGGATTTAAAAAGTGCGGTGGAGAAACTGCCCAATGAAAACGTGAAACAGGCGTTGCGCGTTTTCGTCGACAAGGCGGCGGGGAACGCGCTGCAGGTTCAGGCGCAGATCGAGCAATGGTTCAACGATGCGACCGACCGCATATCCGGTTGGTATAAACGCCGCATTCAACAAATCACCTTGTTTTTCGCATGTTTGGTCACAGTGTTGATCAACGCCGATTCGATCAGCATCGCCAACAAACTTGCACAAGACACGGTGTTGCGCCAGGCGGTGGTGGCGCAAGCCGAGGATTATTTACGGCAAACCGCCAGCGCAGACTCGGCCACGGTCAATCGCGCCATGCAAAACTTGAAAGAGGTTAAGAAAATCGGCTTGACCATCGGCTGGGAAGATGATGACACCTCGGATTGGCAATGGATCACCAAAGTGATTGGCTTGATGTTGACGGCGCTGGCCGCCTCGCTGGGCGCGCCGTTTTGGTTTGATCTGTTGAACCGCATGGTCAATTTGCGCAGCTCCGGCAAAGCGCCGCCGGCGCCAGCTTCAGCAGTGCCGGCTACCGCGAAGCCGCAGAAGTAAACAAGAAAAGTTTGACAAAAAACATATGCCCGGACTTACACTTTGAACGGTGAATAAAATAAGGTGTAAGGCGAGTCATTTTCACTTGTGCCTGCTGGCGATTCAATCAAGGAGTTTTTCTATGACGCTGAAAAAGCAAACCGCCGCCCTCGTCGTTTTCATGGCTGCCGGACTTACGGTCGCCGGTTGGTTTTTTAATTGGGGCGTCGGCGTAAGCGCCGATTACGTCCACGAGATTCGCAAAAATATTGAAATCTTCGGGCTGGTGTATCAGGAGATTTCGAAAAAATACGTCGAGCCGGTCGATCCCGACAAATTCATGAAGGCCGGCATTCACGGCATGCTGGAAACGCTCGATCCTTACACCACTTTGATCGAAGACGAATCCAACTCGCATCTGCAGATCATCACCACCGGCAAATACGGCGGTTTGGGCATGCGCATCGGCGAGCAGCAGGGCTGGCCTACGGTAGTCGAGCAGCCGTTTGAAGACGATCCCGCAGGCAAAGCCGGCATTCGTGAAGGCGACCGCATTATCGCGATCGACGGCCAAACCACGCGCGGGATTTCGATTAACGAAGTGGCCAAGCGCTTGCGCGGCGAGATCGGCACGCCGGTGACATTGAAAATCGAACGCGAAGGCGAGCCGGAACCGCTTGACTTTCGCTTGATTCGCGCGGAAATCACGATTCTTGACGTGAGTTATTCCGGCATCATCAAAGACGGCATCGGTTACATCAAGCTCGCGGGATTCTCAAAGAATGCCGGTTACGAGATTCGCCAGGCCCTTCGCGAGTTGCAAGCGCAGGGGCTGAAGAGCGTGATTCTCGACTTGCGCAACAATCCCGGCGGCTTGCTCGACGCGGCGGTGTCGGTGTCGGAAAATTTTGTCGGCAAAGGCGATTTGGTGGTGTCGACCAAAGGCCGCATGGAAGAAAGCGTGAAAGAGTACCGCTCCGATGCCGAGCCGATTGCCGGCAGCCTTCCGCTCATCGTTTTGGTGAATGATTACAGCGCCTCGGCTTCGGAAATCGTTGCGGGCGCGATTCAGGATTTGGATCGCGGCGTAATTATCGGCCAGCCAACATTCGGCAAGGGCCTGGTGCAAACCGTGGTTCCGATCACGCGCGACGCGGCCTTGAAGATTACCACGGCAAAATATTACATCCCGAGCGGCCGTTTGATTCAGCGCGTCGATCGGTTGCGCCGTGAGGCCGCGCCGGAGGTGCTCGCAGACGAGGAATTGGGCGAAGAGTCGCCTACCACCGGCGCCGCAACGATTGCCTCGGAAGTCAACAATGACAGCACGCATATCTATTACACCCTGAACAACAAACGCGAGATGCACGGCGGCGGCGGCATCAAGCCGGATATTCGCATCGAAAGCCCGCGTCTCAATCGCTATCAGTATGAGCTGCGGCGCAAATCGCTGTTCTTCCATTTTGCCTTGACATATGCCAATCAGCACCGGGATTTGCCGCGCAACTTCGTGGTGGGCGACGACATTCTCGCGCAATTCCGCAAATTCATCGAAGAGAAGGGCTTCAGCTACGTTTCACAAAGTGAAGACGAACTGGCGAATTTGAAAAAAATCGCCGCTGAAGAAGGTTATCTCGAGGTGTTGCAGGATGAAATCACCGGCCTGGAAACCGCGTTGAAAGCGCAGAAGACCGACGATTTCGCGCGCAATCGCGATTACATCGTGCGGGAATTGGAGAAAGAGATTGCCGCTAAACTATTCGGCACCAAGGCAAAAGTTGAAGCCACGTTTGACGACGATCCTTATCTCGCAGAAGCCATCAAAATTTTGCAGAGCCAAGAGCGCTATCTCGCCATTCTGGGCGCGGGCGCAAAACGAAAAGGTTAAATCTAGTTGCTGGCCGCTTGTTCCTTGTTACTGGTAAAGATAAGCAGCCAGGAACAAGCAACCAGATCACTATTCACATAAACTTTCAGTCGGAGGACACACGACATGGCATTAGCCAAAACCAAAAAGAAGGCGCTTACCAAAAACAATTCAAATTCGCTCACGCGAAAAAAGCTAAAAAAGCTGGCGAGCAAGCGTAATGGTAAAGCCAAAGACAAATATGTTTACACCTTCGGCGACGGCAAAGCTGAAGGCGATGCCAGCATGAAGAACTTGCTCGGCGGCAAGGGCGCAAACCTCGCGGAAATGGCGAGCATCGGCTTGCCGGTGCCTGCCGGTTTCACCATCACCACGGAAGTTTGCACGGCGTTTTATGAAAACAAACGCAAGTACCCCAAGGTTTTGAAGAAGCAAGTCGAAAATGCGCTGGCCCATTTGGAAAAAATCATGGGCGCCAAGTTCGGCAGCACAAAAAACCCTCTGCTGCTGTCTGTGCGTTCCGGCGCGCGCGTGTCGATGCCCGGCATGATGGACACCGTGCTCAATCTCGGTTTGAATGATGAAACCCTGCAAGGCCTAATCGCCAAAACCGGCAATGAACGTTTTGCTTATGATTGCTACCGCCGGTTCGTGCAAATGTATGGCGACGTGGTGCTCGGCCTGAAGCCGGTCAATAAAGACGACATTGATCCCTTCGAAGAAATTCTGCACGATAAAAAGGAAAAACTCGGTGTGAAATTCGACAACGAGTTGAGCGCAGAGGCGTTGCGGGAATTGGTGCATGAGTTCAAGGCGGCCATCAAGGAACGCACCGGCCACGATTTTCCCGAAGACCCGATGGAACAGCTTTGGGGCGCAGTCGGCTCGGTGTTTGGCTCCTGGATGAACGATCGTGCCATCGCGTATCGCAAACTTTATGACATTCCCGAGAGCTGGGGCACTGCGGTCAATGTGCAATCGATGGTGTTCGGCAACATGGGCGAAGACTGCGGCACGGGCGTGGCGTTCACGCGCGATCCTGCCACCGGAGAAAACGTATTTTACGGCGAATACTTGATCAACGCGCAAGGTGAAGACGTGGTAGCCGGCACTCGCACGCCCGAGCCGATTGCACGCCTCGAGCAGGACATGCCAAAAGTGTTCGAGCAGTTGATGAAGATTCGCAAAACGCTCGAGCGCCATTACAAAGAAATGCAGGATATCGAATTCACCGTGCAAAACGGCAAACTCTGGATGCTGCAAACGCGCAACGGCAAGCGCACCGCTTTCGCCGCGTTCAAGATTGCGCACGACATGGTGAATGAAAAACTCATCAAGAAAGATCAAGCGCTCAGCCGTCTCGATCCCAACGCGCTCAACCAATTGCTGCGCCCGATTTTTGACTTAACCGAAAAGCAAGCGGCCGTCGAGCACGGCAATTTGCTGGCCAAGGGTTTGAATGCCGGCCCCGGCGCTGCTTCCGGCAAAATCGTATTCAACGCCGAAGATGCGGTGGCGTGGAAAAAGCAGGGCGAAAAAGTCATTCTGGTGCGCATCGAAACCTCGCCGGAAGACATCAAAGGCATGGATGCCTCCGAAGGCATTCTCACTGCGCGCGGCGGCATGACCAGCCACGCGGCATTGGTGGCGCGCCAGATGGGCAAGGTTTGCGTAGCCGGTTGCGAGGCGCTGGTAATCGATTACAAGGCGCGCACAATGCAAGTCAAAGGCCGCACGCTGCGCGAAGGCGACTGGCTTTCGATCGACGGCACCACCGGTGAAGTGATTTCCGGGCAGATCAAAACCAAACCTTCGGAAATCCTGCAAGTGTTGTTCGAAAAAACCATGCAGCCGGAGGAATCTGAAACCTACCGCATCTATGCCGACATCATGGTGTGGGCGGACAAGTATCGCAAGCTCAACATTCGCACGAATGCCGATCAGCCCGATCAAGCTGCCAATGCCGTGGCTTTCGGCGCGGAAGGCATTGGCCTGTGCCGCACCGAGCATATGTTCTTTGGCGGCGACCGCATTGATGCGGTGCGTGAAATGATTCTGGCGGATGATGAAGCGGGCCGGCGCGTGGCATTGGCCAAGCTCCTGCCGTTCCAGCGCCAGGATTTCATCGGCATTTTTGAAGTGATGAACGATTTGCCGGTGACGATTCGCACGCTCGATCCGCCGTTGCACGAGTTCCTGCCGCACAGCGAACGCGAACAGGCCGATCTGGCGGCGAAACTTGGCGTTCCCGCTGAAAAGATCAAAGCCAAAGTTGAAGCGCTGCACGAGTTCAACCCCATGCTCGGCCATCGCGGCTGCCGTCTCGGCGTGGTTTATCCTGAAATCACTGAAATGCAAGCGCGCGCAATTCTTGAAGCCGCCTGCGCAGTCGCGAAGCAAGGCAAGAACGTTTTGCCGGAGATCATGATTCCGCTGGTCGGCCATATCAACGAGCTCAAGCTGCAAGCGCAAATCGTGCGTGAAACTGCGGCGAAAGTGTTTGCCGAGCAAGGCACGAAAGTCGACTATATGGTCGGCACGATGATCGAGTTGCCGCGCGCGGCAATCGTGGCGGATCAAATCGCGCAGGAAGCGGAGTTCTTCAGCTACGGCACGAACGATTTGACCCAAACCACCTTCGGTCTTTCGCGCGACGATGCCGGGCGATTCCTGCCCTATTACGTCGAGCACGAGATTCTGCCGTTTGATCCTTTTCAAACTATCGATGCGGAAGGCGTCGGTGAGTTGATGAGGTGGGGCGTGAAGCGCGGGCGCGAGACTAGGCCCAAGCTCAAGGTCGGCATTTGCGGCGAGCACGGCGGCGATCCCGCCTCCGTGAAGCTTTGCCACAAACTCGGCCTGAACTACGTGAGCTGCTCGCCCTTCCGCGTGCCGATTGCACGGCTGGCCGCGGCGCAAGCAGCGTTGGAAGAAGCAGACAAAGACTGATCGTCTTTGATTGATTGAAAAAGAAATCGCCCACTTGTTGGAGAACAGGTGGGCGATTTTGGTTTTGAATCGGAATTCAGAGATGACCTGTCTCTGGCATCAATCATCATCTTGCGAGAAAAGCACACGCCCGAGATCACCCGCACGATCCAACAACTCCGAATCTGCCAACTCAGCCGATCCATCTTCGTAGGCCGTGACCACATCAATGTCGTGTAGCCGCAAACCAACGGTGATCGCTTTGGGTACGTGTTGATCCATGTAAAAAGCGATTGCCATCAGATCAGCCCTTTGGCTTTAAGCCGATCGACAAGCGGAGGGCGCGGCGTCCTGCGTTCAACGCTGTTCACAAATTCAAGCCGGCGTTCAATGTCTTGATCAAGCTCTTCGCGATGATCCCAGTAGTAAGCAAGCGCCGAGTAAATTTGACCCAAGGTCAGATACGGATGTTGAAAATAAAGCTCCTCGGGGCTCCAACCGTAGGCGTTCTTTTCCAAAACCAGTTCGACGACTTTCATCGTTGTTCCTGATATGACCGGTACACCGACATCATCAAGAGTGATGTGTAGATAATTTGTTTCTGTAACAGGCATAGACGCCTCGCTTCGATCATTTTTTCTGGAATTCATTGAATCGTCGAAATGCATTCAATCCCACTTTATCCAGTAATTTTATCGCGCATAATATAGCAAGAAATTCCGGTATTTCAAGCACGAAGAACTTTGCTCGAGAGCCAGCGCTTCACTCTGAAAACAATTCTTTGCAAAATGTCCGAGTAATTCTTGTTTCAGACCACATGAAAAACCGATACTGTGTTTTTTTCGGCTACCGCAGTTTTCTAAAGGCATCTATTATTGTTCCAACCTCCTCCTCCCCCAACGTGCGGGCATCCAGCCACACGCAATCATCCTGCACATAACCGATAATTGGAGTCTCTGCCAGGCGCAGGGCCTTTGCCAATTTTGCCGCGGAGAGATTGGTACTGCGGACGGTCACAGCAAAGCTGGGAATCTTCTCAATTGGCAAAGCGCCGCTGCCGGCCTCACTCGCAGTGGCCTCAATTTTGATAAAAAAATTTTCAGCGCAGACGGCGCGCAAACCGTCATACAACCGTTGCGCCCGTTGTTGCACCAGTGCGACATCTTCCGTCAACATGTGAATGACAGCATGATGCTCGCGCAAACTCTCGGGATGCAAAAACAACCGCAAGGTGTTCTCCAACAGCGCAAGCGTCAGTTTGTCGCAGCGTAGCGCGCGCATGAGCGGATTTTTTTTGAGGCGTTGAATCAATTCTTTCCGGCCCACAATCAAGCCGCATTGCGGCCCGCCCAGAATCTTGTCGCCGCTGAACGTCACCAGATCAACTCCGGCCTGAATGCTTTCGGAAACGAATGGCTCATAAGGCAAACCCCATTGCCGCAAATCAACCAGCACACCGCCGCCCAAATCATGAACCAAAACCAGGCCGTGACGGTGCGCCAGCTCAACCAGATCCTTGAGCGCCACTTCATGCGTAAATCCGAGAATGCGATAATTGCTCGTGTGCGCCACCAAAATGCCCGCGCTTTTCGGTGTAATCGCTGCGGCGTAATCCTGCAGCTTGGTTTTGTTGGTTGTGCCGATCTCGACCAGCTTTGCGCCGCTTTTTTTCACCACTTCCGGCATGCGAAACGCGCCGCCAATTTCCACCATTTGCCCGCGCGAGAGCATGATTTCTTTTTTATCGGCGATGGTATTCAACGCCAACAAAACCGCGGCCGCATTGTTATTCACCACACAAGCCGCTTCCGCGCCGGTCAATTCGCGTAGCACGTTCTCAACATGAAGATGGCGATCGCCGCGCTTGCCCGTTTCCAGATCGATTTCCAAATTGCAGTAACCCGGCGCAATGTCCCGCAATGCCGCTAGCGCGGTTTCGGATAACACCGCACGACCCAAACCGGTGTGCAAAATAATCCCGGTGGCATTGATCACTTTCTTAAGGCGAGGCGCCAGCAGCTTCTGTGCCTGGGAAACCGTCAATTCGACCGCCTGTGCGAGTACCGCTAACTCATCCGCCTGCGCCGGTGGCTGGGTTTGCCATTGTGCGCGCAACAGCGCCACTGCCCGTCGTGCGCACTCCGCTAAAAACTCCGGCGCGAGGCGCGCGCGCAGAGGCGTGAGGCGATCATGCTGTAAAATCTTATCCACCGCCGGCAACAGGCGCAACGGTTGATCATCTCTCATGATTTTATTTGACACATTTTCTCCGTATAGAAAAACGTTGTGAAATATATTACCATGCCGTCGCTGAAAAGCAAGCAAAAATCTCGCGGCAGCCTTGACTCTTGATAAAAGGTGTGACATATTCCGACGTTATCCTGTCGTTTTCAGAAAATTGCCGGTTTGCCGCAACGCAGGATCGCAATCAACGATTTGGCAAAGCGCCACGTCGCTTTTGGTTTTTCGTATATAGATTGCTTAGGAGGACGCCATGTTTTGTCCCAACTGTCGCTCGGAATATGTTGACGGAATCACGGAGTGCTCGGATTGCCATATTCCTTTGGTTGAGGAATTGCCGGAAGAAATGGAACCCGAAAATCTTCCAGCTTATGTCAAAGTTCTCGTCACATTCAACTCCGCTGATCTCGTTGTCATCAAATCATTGTTGGAAGGCGCCGGCCTCGATTATTACATCGAGGGCGAGAACTTTCATTATCTCGGCGTGCCGCCGGCGCAATCGGTTAAACTTGTGGTGCGCGAAGATCAAGCCGAGGCCGCGAAGGAATTGTTGTCGGGACTCGATTTGCGCGGCTGGTCGGTTACACGCAGCGCCGAATCCGATGACGATGAAGCAGAGCCGGATCAGACAAATTAAAGCGAACGCCAATGATTCTCAGCGTCACGCCCAATCCCATGCTGGATAAAACGCTTTGGCTGTCCCAACTGCAATTCGGGAAAACCCATCGCGCGCACCGGTTGGAAGAAGTTGCCGGCGGCAAGGGCATCAATGTCTCGCGCGCCTTGCGCAATTTGAACGAGAACACGCTTGCAACCGGTTTTGCCGGCGGGTATACCGGCGCGGTTATCCGGCGATTGCTGGATGCAGAAAGAATTCCACACGATTTTGTTGAGATCGCCGCAACAACGCGCATCGGGTTCACGCTGATGGAAACGGATTCGACGCGTCATACCGCGGTGTTCGAGCCGGGGCATCAGTTGCAGGCACAGGAAGTTGCCAAACTTGTCGAGTGCGTAAGCGAGCGCTTGACGCAATGCCGGGCCCTGGCGCTGTGCGGCAGCATGCCCTGCGAAGGCTTTGATCATTTGTATGTCGATCTCATCCGCGCTGCGCGGCAGGCCAACGTGCCGGTATTTTTGGATTCTTATGACGCGCCGTTGCGGCACGGCTTGGCTGCCGGGCCGAATTTTCTCAAGCCCAATCGCGATGAAGTTTTGAATACGTTCGGCTTCGATGTGCGCCGGCCTGCAGATCTTCAGCAGGCCCTGGCGCAACTCGGGCAAACTGGGGCGCAATATATTTTCATCACAGACGGCGAGCAGCCGGTTCATGTTTTTGCCAACGGCCGGCAATATGTCGCCACGCCGCCGGCAATTGATTATGTCAATGCGCTCGGCAGCGGCGACACAATGGTTGCGGCTTTTCTTTACGGCTGGTTGCGCAACATGCCGGAGGAAGAATTGATTCAATTTGCGTTGGCAGCAGGCGCCGTAAATGCCGCGCATGACATGCCGGGTTACGCCAATCTTGCCGAGATTAAGGCGCTTGCGCCTCGCGTTCACCTGCAGAGGACCTAGAGTTCAAATCAAAATCCGTTGGCTGTTCTTATCAGTATGGTCTTTGTTAATACCGTGTCTGGAAATGAACCCGTGAACATTCAACCGAACACAGTTTAAACCAGCTTCCATGAAAATTTCCTACGTCATTCTCGTCGCCGGACTCCTTCTGATCCTGGCGGCCGTCTCCGGTTATCTCTACAACAAGCAGCGCCTGGCGCAGCGTGATCTCGAACAGCAGCGCGCCGTGAATCTCGAGTTGACTCAGAAGGTGCAAACCCTCGAGAATCAAATCGCAGCCTTGTCACAGCAACTCAAAGAAGAAGTGTCCAAGGTTTCCACGGAAAAGAACGAGGAAATCACACGCTTGACCGGCACGCACGAGGCCTTGATCAATGAGCTGAAGAATGAAATCGAGCAAAAAGAGATTCAAATCACGCAACTCGCCGATCGTTTATCGGTGAGTTTGGTGGATAAAATTCTGTTTCCGTCCGGTGAAGCGGATTTGTCGGCGGCAGGCGTGCAAGTGCTGCAGCGCGTCGGCAATATCATCAAAAGCGCTGAAGACAAAATTATTCGCGTCGAGGGCCATACCGATAACGTGCCCATCGCCGCGCGTTTGCAGGCGCGCTTTCCCACCAACTGGGAGCTTTCCGCCGCGCGCGCTACAAACGTTGTGCGCTTCCTGCAAGAAAGTGTGGGCATCGCGCCCGAGCGTTTACAGGCGGCGGGCTTTTCGCAATATCATCCCGTTGACACCAATGAAACGAAGGAAGGCCGCAGCCGCAATCGCCGCATCGAAATTTCGCTGCTACCGGCCGGCGGCGCTTCCGGAGTAATCCCCAAAAACTGATGCCAGCATATGCAAATCGATCACGTCGAGTTGTTCGTGCCTGATCGCCATGAAGCGGCCAGGTGGTATGAAGCCGCTCTCGGCTTAAAAATTTTGCGTGAACATGAGGATTGGGCGGCTCATCCCGAAGGGCCGCTGATGATTTCCAGCGATGGCGGCCACTCCAAGCTTGCGCTGTTTGCGGGTGCGCCGCGCGGCAATCGTGAAACCGCGGGACATCACCGCGTCGCGTTTCGCACCGAGGGCCAAAAATTCCTGCGCTTTCTGGATCATCTCGAACAATTCCCCATTTTTGATGAGGCCGGGCAGCGCGTGACGCGGCGCAAGGTTGTCGATCATGACAAGGCGTTTTCAATTTATTTCTGCGACCCTTATGGGCATCGCTACGAAGTTACGACTTATGATTACGATTATACCGTCACGCATTTATCCCAATTGAACAAGAAATGAAAAAAGCAAAAAACTATCAAATTGGAAACTTGTTGCAAGAGACAATCGCCGGTGTTCGCATCCTACTGGTCTTGCCCGCGTTCCTTCTCACCTCCTGTTTGAAACCTTACACCGCCATGGATCATTCGCAGCAACCAGAGGTTCGTGTGGGTTTGATTTTGGATGCGGCGCAAGCGCAGTTCGAGGTCGCCGAAGCCTTCAGCGTGCGCGGCCCGGACGGCAAATTTCAAACACACATACCGGCAGGCGAAACCTGGATCGTGCAGCCCAGCGGCATTTCTGAACAGCCGCTGGAATTACGCACGCGCGACGGCGCGCAACGCTTCACCTTGCCGGAGGGCGCGGAAATCAATGCGCATGAAATCAAGCTTGCGCTGGGCAAGGAACAGCGCAGTTATCACGATCGTTTGCGCTTTCATCTCACACCGTCCGGCAAGGTTACCGTGGTCAATATTTTGCCGGTGGAATATTATCTTGCCGGCGTGTTGCCCGCGGAAATGAATGCGCAATTTCCGCTCGAAGCATTGAAGGCGCAAGCTATCGCCGCGCGCAGCGAAGTCATGATGAAGCTCAAGCCAAATCGTGATGACGCCATTTTTGATATTTGCGGCGACGCCACTTGCCAGGCTTATGCCGGCAAGAGTCAACGTTCGGCGCTGACGGATCGCGCGGTGAATGAAACGTTCGGAATCGTTTTGGCCAATCAAAATCGCGAAGTCGTGAACGCGCCCTATGCCAGTGTTTGCGGCGGGCACACGGAGAACAATGAAAGCATCTGGTCCGGCAATGCGCGGCCGCATTTGCGCGGCGTGTTTGATTCTGTTTCCCCGCACAACGCGGTTGAAGATTTGACAGTGGAAGAAAACGTGCGCGCCTGGCTGGCGAGCAACCCGGCGGCAAACTGCAATCTCGAAGGCATTGCCGCGCCCGCGGGCATGGCCTACAGCAAAAAATATTTTCGCTGGCAGATGACTTTCGCCGCAGCAGAATTGCGCGACAATATTCGCAAACAAACCAGCGAAGATTTTGGCGATTTGCTCGATCTGCAAGCCATGCGTCGCGGCGTTTCGGGCCGCATCACCAAGTTACGCGTTGTCGGCACAAAAAAAAGTTTTGAGATCAACCGAGAATTGGCGATTCGCCAAGCCTTGTCGCCGCAAACCTTGTGGAGCAGTTTGTTTGTTGTCGATAAAACGGCCAGCAGCGCAAACGGCAGCGCGGCGCAGTTCATCATTCGCGGCGCGGGCGCGGGACACGGCGTGGGCATGTGCCAAATCGGCGCGGCCACGATGGCCTTGCGCGGCAGCAAGCATGAAGCGATTCTCAAACATTACTATTCCGGCATTCGTTTGAGGCGCGCTTATTAACCTCGAACAAAGCTCAGGTTCCACCCGAGGCACGATGCAAATCGCCATTCGCCAGTTTCGCACGCACGCCGAATACAAAGCCTGCGTCGCCCTGCAGCAGGAAACGTGGGGCGCGGTTTTCACTGAAATGGTGCCGCCTTCAATTTTATTGGTCAGCCAAAAAATCGGCGGCGTTGCCGCCGGCGCATTCGATGAGCACGATCGGTTGATCGGTTTCGTCTTCGGCTTGACGGGCGTGAAAAACGGGCGGCTGGTGCATTGGTCCGATATGCTCGCCGTGCGGCCGGAAGCGCGTGATCTCGGCATTGGCAAACGCTTAAAATTGTATCAACGCGAGTTGGTGCAAGCGCTTGGCGTGGAAACAATTTATTGGACCTACGATCCGCTGGTGGCGCGCAACGCCCATCTCAATCTCAATCGCCTGGGCGTTGAGGTCGAAGAGTATGTGCCGGACATGTATGATAGCGATTCGCAAAGCGATTTGCATCGCGGCCTGGCATTGGATCGTTTCGTTGTGGCGTGGCATATTTCATCGGATAAGCCGTCAAAGGAGACAGAAGACACCTCGGCAAAGGCCCGCGAACGTTTCAAAGACGCCGGCATCATCAACCCCCACGGGCAATGCGCGACGCTCTCAGAAAACTCTGCGTTCGTGCACGCGCGCATGCGTATCGAAATTCCACCGGATATTCAAGCCGTCAAAGAAAGCTCGCTGGAAACCGCAATGCAATGGCAAGCATCCGTGCGCCAGGCTTGTCTTTTTTATTTGGATCATGGTTATCGCGTTGCCGGTTTTTATCGCGATCCGGAAAATGGCCGCTGTTTTTATGGCGTCGAGAAATAGAACGCTGGATTTCATTCGTCGCGTGGCCTTTGACCGCAACCAAAAGATTGAGCCACGGATTGACACGGATTTTCAATCTGTGTGAATCCGTGAAAATCTGCGTCCAAAGTTTTTTGTTTTTCTGTACAACCGTGATGTGTAACCGCATAGTCAGATCATGATCCAAATCGAACGTCTCACCTTGCGTGAAATTCGCCTGCCGTTGAAAGAGCCGTTTGAAATTTCCTCCGGCACGGTGACGGATCGCCGCATCTTTTTGCTGCAACTGCGCGATGTCAATGGCGTCACCGGTTGGGGCGAGTGTGTGGCCGGCGAAGCGCCGAACTACTCCGCAGAAACGGTTGAAACCGCCTGGCTCGCCATTCGCGAATGGATTGCTCCGCGGGTGCTCGGACGCACATTCCATCATCCGCGCGAGATTTTTCCTGTGCTCGAAGAAAATTTTCGCGGGCACAACATGGCCAAAGCCGCGGTGGAAATGGGCGCTTGGGAGTTGGCCGCGCAAATTCAGGCGGTGCCGCTCAGCCGCCTGCTCGGTGGCACGCGTGAGAAAATTGCCGCCGGCATCTCGCTCGGTATTCAAAAAAATCCGAAAATTCTCGTGGAAAAAGCCGCGGCTTGCCGCGCCCAGGGCTATCGTAAAATCAAAGTGAAAATCAAACCCGGCGCGGATGTGGCGTTCGTGGCCGCGGTGCGTGAAGCGCTCGGTCCGGAGGCGCCAATGATGGTGGATGCCAATAACGCGTTTTCATTGAATGATATTGATCTACTTAAAAAACTCGATGCCTTCGATCTCATCATGATCGAACAGCCGCTGGCATGGGATGACATTGTGCGGCATGCCGCCTTGCAAAAGCAACTCAAAACGCCGATTTGTTTGGATGAATCCATCACCGGCCTCGACAAAGCGGAAGATATGCTGGCGCTGGGCAGCGGGCGCATCATCAACATCAAGCCGGGACGAGTTGGCGGGTTCACCGCTTCAATTGCGATTCACGATTTCTGTGCGAAGAACGGCATTCCGGTGTGGTGCGGCGGCATGCTGGAAAGCGGCATTGGCCGCGCGCACAACGTTGCGCTGGCCTCGTTGCCGAATTTCGTGTTGCCGGGCGATCTCTCGCCCAGCAGCCGCTATTGGGAACGCGACATTGTGACACCGGAATGGACGATGGATGCCGAGGGCATGGTCACCGTGCCGCTTGACAAACCCGGCATGGGCGTGACCGTGAATTTGGATCGGGTGGATGAGTTGACGGTGAGGTGTGAGGCGATTGCGGCAACAAGATCCAAATGAAAACCTTTCAATGTGAACGGGCTAGAACCAAAACCTCGAGCACAGATCAACGCCGATTCACGCTGATTTTGTCTGAGTTGATTTATTGAATCTGTTCTCAGGGCGCTTGCCTCAAAAGCGACGATTTCACTTCAGCATGTACAGAAAATTTAATGAAGAAAACTCCCCGATTATCCGATTTTCTTGTTTCACATTTTTCTGATGACTTAAAGTCACATCTTCTCGCCCTGCGCCGCGACTTGCATCAACATCCCGAACTATCCTTTCAAGAACACCGCACCGCACAAAAGCTTTATGACGAACTGGCGCAATTGCCGGTGCAGCAGCTCGAACATGTTGCCGGTACCGGCGTCATTGCCCGCATCAAAGGCCGAAATTCTCGCGCGCCGGTTGTGGCCATCCGCGGCGATATTGACGCGCTGCCGATTCAAGAAGCAACGGATTTGGAGTATGCTTCGGTGAATCCGGGTGTCATGCATGCTTGCGGCCATGATGTGCATGCCACGTGGACCATTGGCGCGGCGCATTTGCTCGCCGCCAATCCCGCTGCCGGTGATGTCATGATCATCTTACAACCCGCAGAAGAAATCGGCAAAGGCGCGCTGGCAATATTGGAAAACGGCGTCTTGGAAGGCGTACAAGCCATCATTGGCGGCCATGTCGATCGGCGTTTTCAGGTGGGACAAGTGGTGGCAGAAGCCGGAGCACTCGCCGCATCTGCCGATGAATTCAAAATCGAGTTGATCGGCAGCGGCAGCCACGGCGCGCGGCCGCATGAAGCTGCAGATCCGATTGTCGGAGCAGCAGCGTTGATTTCGGCTTTGCAAACGATTGTTTCACGGCGTCTCAATCCCGCCAAAGCCGGCGTGGTGTCCGTCGGCACAATGCGCGCCGGCAGCGCGGCGAACATTATTCCTGAGCGCGCGCAACTCACCGGCACGCTGCGCGCGCTTGACGCGGAGACGCGACAGCTTCTGCACGATGAGGTTCGCCGGCTTGCCACAGCGATTGCGCAAGCTTACGGTTTGCTCGCAGACGTCGAAATCATTTTAGGCACGCCGGTTCTAAACAACTCATCGCAAGCGGCAAATTGGGCGAGGCAGGCCGTGAGCAATATTCTTGGGGAAGAGGCGCTTGCGCCGCTCGGTTCTTTGAATCTGGCGGGAGAAGATTTTGCGTTTTATTTGGAGAAGATGGCGGGATGTTTTTTACGCATTGGCGCTTGTGAGCCCGGAGGAAAATTCGTGGCGGCGCATGCCCCGCACTTTTATGTGGCGGAGGAAAGTATATTTATCGGCGCGGCGGTGCTGGCGGAAACGGCGAGGGTGGCCTCGGCAGCGTTGTCGCAGGTTCATTAAAAATGCCTTACAACCCACCTGCCGGCCAGTTTTTCATAGCGAATATGAATGACAAGCAGAAAAGATAAAGTCAAAACCATTGTAGTCAAATTTGAATGATTTTGACTCAAATCATTTTGACGAATGGTTTTTTGCGCTCGCCTGTTTCAACTGGTCATTCGTATAACGAATAAAAAACGATTTTTCAAGCTCGAGATTGGGCCTGACCACGCTGGAGGCTCCTGGCATAAGTCCGCAAGCATTTTTCGTAAACCGGCTGAAAGTCCAAGTATGCCGTTAAAATCCGGCGGATAAAGCGGCGATGGATTTCCGGCTCACGCTCGACGATCAACTTCCCGGTCGCAAGAACTTCATGCAGAAACGGCAATCGTTGAATGCGATTCAATACTTTAACATCGCCTTCACGATGAAATAGTCTTTGTATGTCAGACGCAATGTTGCTGGTTAGCAATAATATCTCATCCAAAGTGGTTTCGTCCCGCACGATAAGCGCCACGTCGATATCACTCATCGGCGTCATCTTTCCGCTCACAGCCGAACCAAATAAATACGCTGCAACGATTTCCGGGTAGCGCTTCAGGCACCGTTTTAAGGCATCAAATTCCATGTCAAAAACTTATTAGATTTGTGCCTGAATAGCAATGGATAATTTTGAGCGCTCTGACGAAATTCGGCTGCTGCCGAGTTTTAAAGGCTTCGAGTATCGCGATTTCAGAGAGGTTTTTATGCAACGGCCAAGCCGTTGCCGGAACACTCCACCAAAGCCTCCTGATTTCAACTATCTCATCGGCAGCAACTTGCGCGTCTCGCTGAACGCGCCCGCTTGCAAGCGATACAAATAAACCCCGGAAGCCAAGCCCGCCGCCTCAAACGTGAACATGTGTGTTCCTGCGGATAAACTTCCTTCCGTGAGTATCTGCACCAATTCCCCCATCGTGTTGTAGATTGCAAGCTTCACCTGCTCGCGTTGCGGCAAATCAAAGCGAATCGTGGTCGAGGGATTGAAGGGATTCGGATAATTTTGCGCTAGCCGAAACACTGTGGGCAAAGCCTCGGTGTGCGCATCGACGTGCAGTATTTTTTCCCGGCGCAGCAAGGCCAGCTCTGCCAGCGCCAACTCTTGCGGCGCGGCGTTTTCGATCAACGCATCATGTGCCTGCCAGTAATCCTGCTCATTCACGCCGGCAGGGAGAAACGCCTCGTCCACAACACAACTCGCGCCACGAATGCGCATGAAGCGCGCCAGAGTTTGCGGCAGCGGCACGAATTGTGTGCCTTGCATCGCCGCCGCTGTTCGGTCAATCAACGTTTGCCAATTCTGGCCGTCCAGCGAGGCTTCGATGCGATAACGAAAATAACGCTGCGCATTCCATTCCGGATAAATCATCACCGCGTCGAATTGTTGCGGGGCCGCATAATCCACAGTCAAATAACCTTCCGGCCCGATGGTCGCCACGCCTGCCAGGGTTGAATCCGCGGCACCATCGTCATCGCCCTCTGGCCGCGCCGGCGGGCGCGTTTGGCCGTCGAATAAATTTGAGGCATGCTGCAGCGCCACGCCGCTAAAACTCAATCCTTGCGACAGATTCAGCGCAAGCGTTGCTGCCTGCGCCAGCGACACGCTCACGTTGCGCACGCCCCAAATCCAATTCTTCGGGGGATTCTTGGTGTTGTTGAAGATCAATACATTGATGCCGGTATCGTTCACCAGGCCGTCCGGTAACAACAATATGCGCTGCTCACTCCAGGCTTCATTGGCCGTGGTCGCTTCGTCATGAATTTTGACGCCATTGAGCAGAATGTCCATTTCATGAGCATTGTCGATGTCATAAACTTCGTAAGCCAAATCGAGATCACCCGGCTGGCCGGAGAAAAAGTAAACCACTTTGTCCGAATGAGATTCATCCCCGTTCCGAATCCGGCCGAGTGCTGCAGAAGAAGGCAATGCGTAAAACGGATCGATCGAAACCTGGCGCACGCCCCAGCGCCAATTCTTGGGGGGATTTTTGAGATTGTCGAAGCTCAACTGGTTTGAGCCGGAATCGTCAATTAATTGATCCGGCAACAACAGGCCGATCAACCCACTCCAGGCATTGTTCGACGTTATCGGAAGATCAAAAATGCTTTCCCCGTTTAACCTGACTTTGACTTCCGTTTGCAGATCAATGTCATACGCTTCAAACGTGAGATACAAAGCGCCGGGTTGACCGTCAAAACAAAAGCCAACGTTGTCCGCATGCGCTTGGTCGCCGCCGGGAATATTGCCGTAGGCTGCTGCAGCGGGAAGCGGAATGCCGCAGGATTCATCATCCTTCTTGCGATTTGCCAAAACCCAAACCGGGTCTGCCGTATCCACGTTCGACGAGTGGCCGAGCTGGCCGTGATTTGCGAAGGGTGAGGCATCGTGCGTAGCCTGGCCATCGCCTTCGTTAAATTGCCAGTAACCAACCAAACCGGGCTCATTGCCTTGCAAACGCGTGTGCATGTTTGCCTGAATCTGAGCCTGGGTTCTGGCAATGTTCCAAATGCGTACTTCATCGATGATGCCGTCAAACATATATTCGCTGCCGTCGAATTGCCCGCCAATCGCCGCTGTCCGGTCGAGCGTATTAATATCGAAGAGTGTTTCATTCGTAGCGCCGGCGAAGTCGCCGTCGACGAAAATGCGCAACTCGCCGTTAGCGTGTGTTGCAGCGACATGATGCCAGCGATCGTCATTCAAATTTGCACCATACGCAAAGTCATTGCCGTGGATTGTGCCGCCGTCGAAAAAGGGTGTGCATGTTCCAATTGCGAAGCGATTGAGGTAAAAGCCGTAAGCGCCTTCCAATGATATTGCCAGCATCAGAGGTTTTTCAGAGCTTGTTTTTACCCAGGCCTCCAGGGAAATCTCTTCAGGAGTTGTCAGAAAATTGCGGGGCAACTTGACAAGATCATCACTGCCGTCGAAATCGAGAGCGTAGTTTTGTGCATCTTCAGTTTTTGACTCAGCATATCCAATGTGCCATGAGCCGGAGGCGTCATGCGCGCCATACCACAGTCTGAAACGATCACTGTCAAACAGGAGTGAGCCGTTTCCCAATCCTTCATGATCCCAGGATCCCACCGGACCCGATGGAAGAACTGGGTTAACGCCGCTTTTCTCCCAAGTAATTCCGTCTGCCGAGATTGCCAAACCAATTGGGCTGTTGCTTGGATTTGCGAAATTCACGCCCGTATAGAGCAGGTGAAAAAGGCCATCTTTCAGAACGGCTCCGCTGCTTGGCCAGACATTGTATTCATCCCAACTACCGGCCGCGCCAGGTAAAAGCACGGGAT
>SZPB01000030.1 GCA_030263535.1 Cytophagia bacterium CHB2 | reverse complement strand
GCCCAATGTCGGTGAGTATGTTGGAAAATTTGCGGTGATCAAGTGAGTGTCCAGAAATCACTTTCTGAGTTCGTCGTAGCCGTGCCCCCTTGTGGGGCATTGATGGAACGCGAAATTTCAGTGTTTCACCAGCCGCCCACCAGGGGCGGGGGCTACGTTTGTCAGGCAAGTTGTTTTTAGCAGAACCCTAAGTGAGAAGGCGAATGCTACTTCGAACTTTTAATCTTGGAGCATAAATATGAAAAAAAGTTTGCTCATGATGCTCGTCTGGGCAATGTTGCTGGCCGGCGCCGGAATTGATCTCGCGGCTGCGCAGGACGATCTCACAAAATCCGGCACCACATCCGCCAAATTTCTGGGCATTCCCATCGGGCCGCGCGCAACGGCCATGGGCGGCGCTTTCGTGGCGGTCGCCAATGACGCCTCTGCAAATTATTGGAACCCGGGCGTGCTGGGTCTGCTCGAAAAGAACGAGCTGTTTCTCATGCACTCGGAATATTTTGCCGATCTCGGGGTGGATTACCTCAGCGCGGTTTTTCCCTGGGAGGATTTCGGCACCATCGGTTTGAGCGTCACGACGCTGAATACTTCGGAAATGTTGGTTACCACGGTTGACGATCCGGAAGGCCTGGCTGGCTCGACCTTCGATGTCGGCAGTTATGCCGTAGGCTTGAGCTACGGCCGCCAGTTGACGGAAAAGTTTGCGATTGGCGGAACGGCAAAATATGTTTCCGAGCGCATCGCCAATTCCAAGGCCTCCGGAATCGCGGTGGATGTGGGAACGGTATTCACCACGCCGTTTCGCAACATTCGCCTGGGCGTCAGCATCTCGAATTTCGGCCAGAAGATGCAAATCCGCGGAGATGATTTGCTGGTGCAGAAGGACATCGACCCTTCCATCGGCGGCAACAACGAAAGCGTGAACGCGCTCTTGTCGACGGATCGCTTCGACTTGCCGCTTAGCCTGCGCATCGGGCTGGCGCATGATTTGATCAAAAACGCAAACAATCGGGTAACGCTTGCGGTGGATGGCTTACACCCGAATGACGCCGCGGAGAGTGTGAACGCCGGCGCGGAGTACGCCGGGTTCAACGAACGTTTCTTCGTGCGCGGCGGCTATCGCAACCTCTTTTTGAGCAATAACGAGAATTCGTACACCGTCGGTTTTGGCGTGCAACATCGCACCAGTTCCCTGCATTTTCAATTTGATTATGCCTATGCGGAGCAGCGCCATTTGCAGGGCATTCATCAATTCGGCATTGCGCTGCGGTATTAAGGCAGCGGAATCATGAACGTGCTTGCTTTGCTTTATAGGCGTTCTCTATCAAAAAGTCATTCAGCGAATCTTGTGAAGGACTCGGGCATTGTACCCGGAACTTCACGAGTCCCTTACAGGATGACAGGACAAAGAGGGATGAATGTTTCATGATAACAGTGCACGGTGTCTTGTTGTTATGATTTTTGCAAGTATCCAACGATAAACCGCAACACAAAGGAAATCGCCAGCGGAAAGAAACAACCCAGCGGATGATTTTTTATCGGTTGACTTGTTTCCATCCGCTGGGAAAATTTTTTGCTTTTAACGCAACAGCGTCACTTCAGAGGAACGACACAGATTTTCGGACAAGTTGAGAATCGAAGCTCTTCGAGCAGTATTGAAAATTTTGCCCACAAAAGTAGAACTGCTGCAGAAAGAAAAAGGCCTTTTCGGTGGGATTTCATTTCAGTGGGCGAAACACTTATAGAATTTTAGTCTAACTTTGAGCGGCTTACGGCCTAATGTACTTTAGAATGTCTTTCACGAAGAATCCGCAAACACATTTCGACAAAAACCGAAATGTCGAGAGATTCTATTAGAGTTCACCAACCCACTTTTATCCTTTAACTTCATTTTTTGGAGGTAGCAGTATGAAGCAAGTGCGAAGGGCGGTTTTGATGGTCTGCTTCGGACTGTTCCTGCTTGCCGGCGCCGCGCTGGCAGATGACGTCACCTTCAAGGTCGACTTGAGCGTGATGCAGGAACTGGGATTGTTTACTCCCGCAACGCAGACCGTGCATGTGCGCGGCAGTTTTAACGGCTGGGGCGATGGCAGTGACCTGACCGACGCCGACGGCGATTTCATTTACGAAGGCACCTTCGATGTTGGAACAGCAGGCCCGCTCGCCTACAAATTCGTGGTCAAAACGGGCACCGCTGTCACGTGGGAAGATAACATAGGTAATCGTGAGCTTCCATTGACTGGCGCGGCGCAGGTTTTGGATCCCGTTGAATGGAATAATGGCATTCGTTTTCGGGTGAACATGACCATTCCCATCGGCAACGGTGTTTTCAATCCGGCGACGCAGTTTGTTTCGATTGCCGGCGGCTTTAATGATTGGCTGGGTACTGGCATCGGTATTTCCAATGGTGATTCTGCCACGGCGCGCAAGTATCAGTTGAACGATGCCGGAGGAAATATCTATACCGGTCTCATCCCGGTTGGGACGTCAACCAACAAATTCAAATTCACCATCAACAACAATTCCGACGGGAAAATTGCGACGTGGGAAGGCCATGCGGATCGTGAGCTGAGCATGACGGATTTGTCGCTCGGCCGACCCGATAATGTCGAATTGCCGTGGGACGGCGATCCCGGTCAGACCGCGACCGGCACCACGCTGTTTCAAGTGAACATTACTCCGCTGAAGGAACTTGGCATCTTTGATGAAACCGAAGGCGATACGCTGCAGTTGCGCGGCGGTTTCAATGGCTGGGACGATAGTGATCCCGATGATTCAATCATGCGGCAATCTTTCCTCGATCCCAACATTTATGAGCTGCCAATCACCTTCACCAAAGTTCCCGGCTCAGAGGAACCTTATAAGTTCTTCATAAAGTTCAATCCTGCGCGCGCGATTTGGGGCGGTCAACCCCCGATCAACGGCTGGGAAGAGCCCGGTTCGACTGGCGGCGGTAATCGCATCTATGTATTCCAAGGCTTGGCGCAGGAACAACTGCCGGTGCAAACGTTTAACGACATCTTCCGCGTCATTCCGCAAGATACAACCGTGACCATGGTGTTTACCGCGGATATGCGTTGCTTTTTGCGCAACCCGCCGGTTGAAGTCAATCTGGCTGCGGATACGCTTCGTCTCGATATTCAAGATGAAGTCTGGCATTTCCGCAACGGCACGCGGCAATACCACGGCGCCAACAATCTCATCGGCAGAGGCCCGACGCCGTTTGATTTTTCCGACGCGGATGGCGACAGCATTTACACGTTGTCGGTGACCACCAAAGGCCCGATCCAAAATTGGGTGCAGTATCACTTGAATTGGCAAGGCTTTGATGATCAAGCGCCGGGATTTGACCTTGGCCGCCGCCGCGTGCGTTATGTGCGTCCGGATGCCAACGGTAAATTCCTCAATGGCAGTGTTTACCAGATGGGTCTTGATTACATTAGCACCGAAATCAAGCCGCTGACGATTGAGACCGAAGCCGGTCCGATCATCAACGATACGCCGCCGTGTATCGTGACAGGCGTCGAACAGATCGCATCTGAAGTGCCGGCCGACTATACGCTTGGCCAGAATTATCCGAACCCGTTCAATCCCTCCACGTCGTTCGAGTATGCCGTACGCAAACCCGGACACGTGACAATTACGTTGTACAATGTCTTTGGCCAGAAAATCGCGGATTTGGTGAATGAGTATCAACAGACGGGCACTTACAAAGTGACCATCGACTACACCGGTTTGAGCCGCGAGGGCTTAACTTCCGGCGTTTATTTCTACCAGATCAAAGCCGGCGATTTTCGCGCCACCAAACGCATGATGTTCGTGAAATAAGGTCATGTGGCCCATACTGACCGGTCATTCCACAAAACTTCTGTGCGAAAAATCTCTGTGGAAGTGACCGGTCAGTTGATTTGAATGGAAGTGCTTGAAGACTTTCGGCGGCTCGCATTGTTATAGAGAGATGGTTCACAATGGCGAGTCAGAGCCGGAAAGCTGTATTTGCTAAAAAGTAATGATGAAAGCCTCTGCCGCTTTGCGCCGCAGGGGCTTTCATCATTTCGTGTCCGCCGGAAAATGCGCTATTTTTTATCATGTTCCTGCAACGGCTTGGCCGTTGCATTTTTGTATGCAAACCATTTACTCGTGACGCGTAGATCGCGACGATAACACGTGCCCTCAACCAAGAAAAAAGCCTCCCCGCTTCCGCAAAAGCAAAAAGACGCGCCAGCTCGCCCGCGCAATCTCCGGATATTTTATTTTTTATTGTTCGCGCTGCCGCTCGTTTTTTTGTTGCTGTTGGAGGGCGTTTTGCGCCTCCTCACGGATGATCCGATTACCCCGCTCGTCGTGCGCCGGGAAGAGCGGGGCAAGCTCTTTTATCAGCTCAATGCGCGCGTCGGCGAGCGTTTTTTCCTCGGCGGCGTGGCTGCCGTCCCGGAAGTTTATCCGCAGCGCTTTGCCTACACGAAACCAAGCAATGGCCTGCGCGTGTTTTGCCTGGGCGGCTCGACCATGGCCTCGTTTCCTTATGAATTGCATGCGCGCGTATCAAGCCTGCTGCAAGATCGTTTGCAGCTTATGTATCCCGACAAAACTGTCGAGGTAATCAACGCCGGCATGGCCGCGATCAACAGTTATGCCGTGGTCGAATTCGCGCGCGAATTGGCGCAGTATGAGCCGGATCTGTTCGTGATGTACCTGGGACACAACGAGTTTTATGGCGCGCTCGGCGTTGGATCGACGCAGTCGTTGGGGCAGAGTCGAGGGCTTGTTCGTCTTTACTTACGTTTGCAGAAATTCCGCACGTTTATGCTGTTGCGGCGGTTGATCATGGCGGTGCGCCAAAGCTTGCAAACTAACACCAGCGCGCCGGCTGGCCAGCAAACGCTGATGGAAGGCATGGCGGCTGAAAAAACAATTCCATTCGAGAGTGAGATGTACCGGCGCGGCCTGGCGCAGTTTCGTGATAATCTCGCGGAAATTTTGGCCATTGCGCAACAGCAGCGCGTGCCGATAATCGTTGGCACGCTGGTGAGCAATATGCGCGACATGGCGCCGTTTGCGTCGGAAGCTGCGCCCGATTTGCCGGTCGAGCAAAAACGGCAATGGCAAAAACTCTTCGAGCAAGCCTGGCAATTGCAGCGCCAGCAAAATTATGCTGAGGCAAAACGTCTATTTCGGGTAGCGGCGGCACTCGACAGCGCCTCGGCGCTGCTGCATTTTCGTTTGGGGCAAACGCATGCAGCTTTGGGCGAAATCGATCCTGCAAGAATATCTTATGAAACAGCGCGTGATTTGGATTTGCTGCGCTTTCGCGCCCCGGGTGAATTCAACAAAATTATTCGAGAAATTTGCTCAACCTTCAGCGCGCCGGTGGTGGAAATGGAAGAGGCGTTCGCGCGCCAGTCGCCTCACGGCCTCATTGGCCATGAATTGATCAGCGAACATTTGCACCCGAATTTTGACGGCTATTTTTTAATGGCAAAAACCTTCGCGCAGGCCATACGGCAACATCAACAACTCGTGCCGGGCTTACAAGCGGTCGAGGGCGAATGTGATGATCAGTTTCTGCGCGATTATTCGGCCGTAACGCTGTTCGATCTGCAAATCGGCAATCGCAAGATTGAACGATTGACAAAACGCTGGCCGTTTCGCCGCGAACAATTCACGGTTCCGCCGGATTCATTGCAAGCGCCTGCTGTTGTCCGGCAATTGGTGGAGGAGTATCAAGCCAATCGCATTGCCTGGAATGCCGCGCATTTTCAGTTGGCGGAGGAGTATCAGCGGCAGGGAAAAGGAGAGGAGGCGTTGCGCGAGTATCGCGCGGTGATGAAAGTCGTGCCGGAAAATGACGCGGCATATACGCGCATGGCCGACCTGCTGCTGCAGCAGAATCGCTTTGCTGCTGCGGACTCATTGCTGCAAATTGCCATGAAATGGAATGAACAGTCGCCGTTTGTGCGGGCAAAATTGGGATTGGTCAATTTCATGCAACATCGTTTTGCCGCCGCTGCTGAACATTTTCAAACGGCGCTCAATCTGAACAACCTGCGCCAGGCCATGTCCGCGAATGATTTGGCCGCGGCGAATTATTATCTCGCCCTGTGCCGCGTGCAACTGGGCCAGCTTGAATTCGCGCAAGCGCATTTAGCGGAGGTATTGCGCAATCAACCGCAGCATGATGAAGCCAAACGCCTGCTCATGATGTTGCAAAAGGGGATTGAGGTGAAGCTGGAATTTTGAAAAATGGTACTGTGCAAGGTGCTGGCTGGCTTCGACAGGCTCAGCCAGCGCGACAGGCTCAACTGGTACACTGTTACCATGATTTCGTAGCCCTGTCCCCTTGTGGGGCATTGTCCCAACCCGCGAATTTATTGGCTGCAGCAGCACCCCACAAGGGGGTGGGACTACAAAAAATTAAGGTAACAGTGCACTAGCGCCAAGACAAAACGTTTTCGGTCAGTTTTTGTCTGGTAGAGGTTGAAGGCGAGGGTTAACTCGCGTGAGACTTTTTCACCAAGCCAACCACCTCCGCCAGCGTCTTAATTCTCACCACGTCATTCTCGGGTACGACCTCAAACGGATCAATTAAAATCGGCGTTATGCCGGCATTACGCGCGCCCACCACATCATTATCGTAATTGTCTCCCACGTAATAGCAACTTGCCGCCGGCACCTGCAACTGGTTCAGCGCCAAGGCAAAGATCGCCGGAGAGGGTTTCTCCACGCCGACGACATGCGAGTCGATAATGCAATCAAAAAAATGATCGAGGTGATGCTGCTGCATCAAGCCGGCAACTTTGCCATCAGCGTTGGAAACGATGCCGAGGCGCAATCCGAGTTGCTTTAAATCAGTAAACGTCTGCCGCGCGGTCGGCTCAAGATAGTTCCACAAATACTCGCGGTGATGGCGTTCATGAATGAGTTTGAGCATGGTTTCCAGATCCTGCGTCTGCGCGCCCACATAGCGCAGCCAAAATACAAAATAATCCTTCCACTGTTCACCGTTGGCGTTGCGGAAAAATTTTTCCCGACCCAACGCAGCGCCTTTGCCCAAATCATCCAGCGTGGTTTGCACGCCAAAACTGGCAAGCATGTCTTGCAAGAAAATGTAATCCGGCGAAAAAATGGTTTGACCGACGTCGAAGATAACGGCCTGAATGTTTTGTGTGGTCGACATTAAATTTTCCTCAAGTATTGTGATTTTTGTTCTGCGCCACGAGGCAAGGATGCACATCATTTCCGATGCGCATACTTGCGCAGATTTTTCAATACCGCTTGAAAATCTTTTGGCGCCGGCGCGGTGAAGCCGGTGGGGGCGTGGGAGAGGGGATGATGAAACTGCAACGCGCACGCGTGCAATGTCAAGCGTTTGATTAGGGGCTGTTCTGGCTCCTCGGGTTTGCGATAAAAGCCCGGTTTGATCGATGACAGAAAAAAAGCCTCGGCATTGCCGTACAGCGAATCAACCAGCAGCGGGTGACCGAGCGCCTGCAAGTGCACGCGAATCTGGTGTTGCCGCCCGGTTTGCGGCTGCGCCTCAACTAACGTGGCCCCGCGAAATCGTTCCAGCACGCGCATCAGCGTGACGGCGGGCTTGCCGTCGCGCGACACGACCATCATGCCCGGCCGGTGCGGATGCTCTGCCAGCGGTTGTTGCATGGTGAGCGCATCTTCAACCACTTCGCCGCTGACCAGCGCATGATAAATTTTTTCGACATGATGGTGTTCGAATTGCTGGTTGAGATCGCGATGACTGGCTTCAGTTTTTGCAAACAGAATGAGTCCGCTGGTGCCGGCGTCAATGCGATGCACGACGAAGAGAGGCAAGCCCAGTCTTTCCTCGGCAATGCTGCGCAGGCACGGCCACTCCGGGTGCCAGCGCTCGGGAATCACCGGCAACCCGGCGGGCTTGTTGAGCACAAGCAGGGTTTCATCTTCATGCAAGATCGCAATGCGCCATTTTTGCTGCCGGTCACGATCGAAATAATGCAGGTCACGATGGTTCGGCATTATGGATTCGCCAACAAGCGTTGTTTTAGTTGAGGAGAAGATGCCTTTATCGTTGTTCGTCGTCGTGAGAAAGATGGATCTTTGGTCGCTTCGATGATTAAAGAATAGTGCAAGTCGATCATAGCTCTCCTCGTTTTATTTCAATCCCGCAGCTTTTAAGAGGACCATTTCATGTTTTGTTTTGTCGAGGCGCTCGCTTGAGTATTTCTTCTCAGCGCCGCAGTCTTGTAAACAAAGAAAAGAAATTTCGTTTTGATGTGCCTGTCTTGCGCACGCGCACGATTTGCACCGTTGCATTATCGTCGCCGCCGCGGGCGTTGGCAAGGGCGATGAGCTTTTTGCACGCCTTTGCAGGCGAATGCGAGAGAATGATTTTTTTGAGTTCCTGTGCGCCAATTTTAGCGAGACCGTCGGTGCACAACAAAAAATGATCGCCGGGTTTGATCGCCAGGCCGGTGATGATATCCGCTTCGAGGTCGGTATAAATGCCGAGTGCGCGATAGAGATGCGATTTTTCCGGATGGCGTTTGGCTTCCTCTTCGGTGATGATGCCCAGCCGTTGCATCTCAGCTACTTTGGAATGATCCTGCGTGAGTTGTTCGATGTTATCGGAGGTAATGCGATATGCCCGGCTGTCGCCCACATGCGCGATGTGCGCGGCCTCGCCCTGCAAAACCAGCGCGGTACACGTCGTACCCATGCCGTAGAATTCGTAACTCGTGGTCGAAGCTTCGTAAATGCGCTGATTGGCGACGGCAACTGCCTGCTGCAAGCACTGGCGAATGTCTTCGGGCGTTGCCGCAAAGTATGCCTCGCCGAGCGCCTGCACGGCGAGCTGGCTGGCATGGCGGCCGCCGGCATGGCCGCCCATGCCGTCGGCGACCACAAAAAGCTGGCCCCTCGGCGTTTGCAATGACGAATCATCCTGCGGGAATTTTCCGCAACTGTCTTGATTGTCCTCGCGCTTTAAGCCGCGATCAGACGCACTGCTGAAGGTAATGCTCAACCCCTGTTCCATAGGATCATGAAAATTTAATCATGCCAATCGCCGGAGGCTCGTTGCTCGGCCTCCAGCGCCCAAATTATTTTTCCAAAATTTCTACTACGACCGGCCCCTTAGGTTTGGCCAGGCAGGCCAGGCGATATTCGCCCGGCTTGAGTTTATTGATATCTTCGAGTGTGCCTTGTTCTTCGTCGCCGATGGCGTTCATGTTTTCCATGCCGGACAAAATGCGAATCGGGTCAATACCGCAACTCCCGATGTGGCAATCGGCCTTTATTTTGATGCCGTTCTTTTCCGCCAGTTCACAAATCGATTGCCCTGCTTTGAAGGGGATCGTTTTGTTGACATTCTTGAATACCACGACCATGCCTTCCGGCTTTTTAATTCCCGCCGCGGGCGAGCGAGAAGGCTCTGGTTTATTCGCTGCCGGCGCGCTCACCGGCTTCTGCGGTTGTTTTTTGACTGGCGTTGCAGGCGCAGCAAGCCCGGACTTGGTGTTGAACAACACGGTGCGGCGCTCCGGCTCCTGCTTCAAGCGTAACTTGAAGAGTTGCTGTCCGGCGCGAAATTGATCGCCCTCTTCCAGGCGCACCGCGCTTTTCACTTTGAGGAAAGTGCCGTTGGCGCTGCCCAAATCTTTGACCGAAACCTTACCCGCTTTGATGCTGACGGCCAGGTGCCGGCGCGAGAGCGTCATGTCTTTGGCGTCGAGCGTGATGTCCGGCGCTTCCCGGCCCAGAACAATGGTGCGCTCGGGAATTTGATAGCGCTCGAGTTGTTTGCCATTTTGATCAAAATGCACAAACAGCGGCGCGCCTTTTTCCATACCGAACAACAAAAATTGCTTCCCCGCCCGCACCAGGCTGCCGGCAGAAATTTCGAGTGGCCGCGCTTCTTTCAATCTCAAAAAAACGCCGTTCACACTGCCGTCATCGCGCAAAAAATATCCGCCTTCCGCCGGATCGTGCAAGAGTGAAGCATGCTTTTCAGAGAGCAGCAAATCGTCGGTGAACGTTAAATCGCAACTGTTGCGACCAATGCTGGTAATGCCTTCGCGTTTGAGCGGAAACTCCTCGGCTTCGACATTGCCCGGCAAAATGCGAATGAGGTAGGCCGTGTTGTCGTCAACCGCGCGCGCCGCAGCGAGACTTGCAGCGGGCGGGCCTTCACTTTCAACTATAACGGTGGCATTCTTGAGTCGTGGCGCTGGTTCGGGTTGTTCGGCAAAATCAAGTTCAACACGAATATCGGTTTTGCCGGCAAGTTTTTGTGCGATCGCCTCAGCCACCAGTACGCCATCGCGCAACGCGGCTTTGATGTTGCCGCGGCGTTTGATTTCGCGGAATCCGGCAGGATCGGCATTGAAATCATCCGTCTCGAAATAGGCCGGGCTTAAAATATCGCCGAGCAGATAAACATTCGGCTGCTGGGTTTCAAGCAACGGATTAACCACGAAACGTTTTTTGCCGTTCGGCCCGCCGGTCGTCATATAAATGCCCAGCGTGTTCAACAACGTTTCGGGGATATCCTCGCCAATGCAGGCAACGCAAAACTCTTTGTTGAATTCGAGATGCACGGTTTCATTGGGCCGGCCCGGAATGCGGCGGCGATCCGTGCGCACCGAGAGATAGTCTTTGCGATCTTCCGCTGTGACCACGGCCACCGGCTCGCTGTAGGGAAATTGGCGGATATTGCCGTTGCTGACATAGGCCTCGAAAAAAACATCCGCCAGGGCTTTTGAAACTTTGGGCAATTTGTCGCTGCGATAAGACCAATACACCGCGCTTTCGTCGTTGGCCTTTGCTTTCGCATGCGAAATCGCAATGACGGCTTCGGCAGCCGAGGTGCCGCCGCCCAGCACGCACACCGGTTCGCCGACATACAGCGCGGCATCCGTCAAACGATACGCAATCCCCTCCGTGTTGCCGGGAATGTCAAAGCGGCGCGGCACGCCGCGGCCAATGGTGATGGCAACGTGTTTGGCGAAATACGTTTGCTCGGCTTTGGTGTTATAGTTATAAGCTTTGACCTGCCAAATCCCGTCGCTGCGGCGCTGCATGCCGGTTAACTCAACGCCGATTTGCGCCGGGATGTTGAACTTGCAGTAATAACTCTTCCACAACCGGCACATGTCATCTTTATCCATCGGGCCGAAATGCAAGGCTTGCGTCAACTCACCGCCCTTGGGAAACTTCATTTGATCGCCGCCGCCATAATCGGGCAGAATGAGCTTGTCCTTCGGGTAATCGCGAATGCGTTTCATCAAATCATCGAAGTCGACCACCAACGCTGCAATACCAAGTTCTTTTGCGCGAAACGCGATCGCCGTGCCTGCGGGCCCGCCGCCGACAATGAGTAAATCAAGAATCTCCGGCAGGCGTACCAGCTGATCGAGCACGAACACGCCGTCCGGCTGTACTGCGAAATCGGGTGTCATGGAAATCCTTTCCAGATGAAAAATGTCCTGAGCAAAACAAGAAAATCAGCAACAGAATGATTTTAGCAAAATCCTTGCCTGAAAATGCCTGGGCATGCGCCCGGAAAATTAAAAAATTAAAACCGGAAAGCAAAAGCTGCGCGGATAGTCGAATTAACGGATTTCGCCCATTAAAGCAAGCCTTTTTTGCGGCAACCAAACCGGATGCAGTCATCTCAGATTTCTAGATCGCCAGAATGTTGGCGAATATGCCTCTCGCATAACTCGACTTGCACGACACTAATCCTTTTGCTATATTGCAGCCCGTTAAAACTTGTTACAAGCACTACGTTAAACACATCTGCGACCTCCTGAAAATGAATGCTTCGACATTGGTTTTTTGCGCGTTTACTTTTTTCTATCTTGCCACCGGCACACTTTTCTCTCAAGACAAAGAACTAACACAAACGGGACTCGAGCAAGTTGTGGCCGGCGATTTCCGGGAATTTCGCGGGAAAAAAATTGGGTTGATCACAAATCAAACCGGCGTCGATCGCAAAGGCCGCCATGTTGCCGATCTCTTCAAGCAAGCAGCGAACGTGAACCTAGTTGCCCTGTTCGGCCCGGAACATGGCATTCGCGGTTCGGCCGAAGCCGGCGCGAGTGTTGGTCATCAAGTTGATTCGGCCACCGGCTTGCCGGTTTACAGCCTTTATGGCGCGACGCGCAAGCCCACGCGCGAGATGTTGCAGGGCATTGATGCGCTGGTGTTTGACATTCAAGATGTGGGCGCGCGTTTCTATACCTATATCAGCACCATGGCGCTTGCGCTCGAAGCGGCTGCTGAAACAAATATTGAAATGTATGTTTTGGATCGCCCCAATCCGCTGGGTGATCGCGTTGCCGGTCCGGTACTCGACCCGAAACATCGTTCATTCGTCGGCATTCATCCCATTGCATTGCAACATGGCATGACCACCGGTGAGCTGGCGCGCATGTTTTTAGGCGAGAGATGGATTTATTCAGACGACACCACAAAGTCCGTGAACCGTTCCTGGTCAAAATTGCATGTCATTCCCGTCACAGGCTGGCGGCGTCAGGTCTTGGCCGCGTCGGATATAAATTGGATCCCGCCCTCGCCAAATATACCCACGCTCGCGACGACGCTCGTTTATCCCGGCGTTTGTTTGTTGGAGGCGACGAATGTTTCCGAAGGTCGAGGCACACACGAACCGTTCTTGATGTTCGGCGCGCCCTGGATTGATTCTGATGCTCTTGCAAAACACTTGCAAGCGGAGGCCGAGGGCATTGCACTCACGCCGATTTCGTTTACGCCTGTTGATTTGCCCGGCATGGCGATGAATCCAAAATACGAAGGCGAGAAATGCCATGGCCTGAAATTGCGCGTAACGGATTCTGCGAAATTTGCTCCGGTCAAATTTGGTGTTGCGTTGCTGGTTGCTCTCCAACAACTTTATCCCAACGAGTTCAAAATGCGCCCGGAAGGCATGGCGCGTTTGAGCGGCGTCGCTTGGGTTTATGACATGATTACGGCGAATGAATCGAGCGCGGCGGTTTGGAAACGTATTGAGCAGGATGCGAAAAAATTTCGAAAGCAGCGGCAGCCGTATTTGCTTTACAAATAGTCTCCGTCTTTGAGATAAGATTCTTGCAACGGCCCGGCTGTTGCATCAACTATTCAAAAGTTCTCGCGGCCCAAAGTCTCCGCCAACCTCGGCCTGCCCGAGGTTATGTCATTTTCGAACAGATACGAAACAACACAGGCGCGATGTCAACCCCGAACGTACGCCGTTCTCCGCTCTGGCATTTATGGCAGTTATTGGCGCCGAGAGCAACAGATCATGGCAAAGAATTCGAAGCTGAAATTCGCCGTCTCGGCGTGCTCGGTTTGCAATTTGCGACCGTTGTTGCTATCCTGCTTCCTGGCGTTGCGTTTTTTATCGAAGCTGCAATCTGGTATTTTCAGCGCGGTTATAGCTGGGTTCAGCTTGCCGTCAACAATCTTGAAAATTTTGCCGTCATCATCGTGGGCATTTCCGGCCTGTCGCTCTCGCGCACGAGTTTTGGCCGTACCGCGCCCAATGTCGTGGTTATCATCTGCACCATTGCCGCTGAAACGATTGCGACGTTTGCCGGCCTTTTTAAGGGAAACGCCGCGACCTACCCGCCTTTCATTATTGCATTACTGATTCTCACCGCTGTTGTGCCGCTGCGCCCGCTCTCGGTCGCGTTGGTCGGCTTGTTAATGATTGTCATCAATTGCGTCATGAGTTTTTTCATGGTGGGACAGGCAGCCTCGTTTGCGAACGTGCTGGCCGACATTCCATTGTCATTTTATCTGACCATCACCTTCGTTTGTACCGGCTTGACGACGATGATCTATCAGTTGCGCCTGAGAAATTTTCAGAACCTGGAGGCGTTGCGTGAGTCACAAGCGCGTCTGCAAAAAGAATTGGCGGTAGCCAGTGTGATTCAAATGCACTCGCTGCCGCGCAAAAACCCGACGATCGCAGGCTTATCGATTGCCGGCGCATGCGTCAGCGCAACGGAAATTGGCGGCGATTACTACGACTATTTGGAATTTGGCAATGGCAAGCTCGGCGTTTTGGTGGGCGACGTTTCCGGCAAAGGCACCTCCGCGGCGCTCTACATGAGTAAATTGCAAGGCATTGTGCGCGCGCTGAATCATTTGCACGAGTCGCCGGTGCAATTCCTCGCAACGGTTAACGATTTGCTGTTCGGCACCATCGAAAAAAATTCCTTCATCACGCTGACCTATGCGCTGTTCGATGTCCAGCAGCGCCGCGTGCGCATGAGCCGCGCCGGGCACAACGCCACGCTTTATTGCCGCAATGAAGCGCATGCCTTTCTTGCGCCTCCGGGAGTCGGTTTGGGCCTGGCCCCGCGCGCGCATTTTGAGCGCAATGTTCAAGAGATCGAAATTCCATTGCAATCGTGCGAGGTGCTGGTGTTTTATACGGACGGCGTTTCTGACGCGCGCAATGTCAACGGGGAAGAATACGGCGAGGATCGCCTTGCGGAAATTGTTACAGCCAACCAGGGGCTCGACGCCAAGGCGCTCTGCCAGCGCATCATGGATGATGTGAAAACCTTCATTGGTTATGCCAAACAACATGACGACATGACGGTATTAGTCGCCAAAATGGAATGATGCTCGTTCCACACCAACTCATTCGCGGCCTTGGGAATCGCACAGAATAGCCTTCTCATCTTCATCGCACGCGCGGCCTCTTACGCGTTCATGGCGGTCGGCGGTTTGATGCTCGCGCGCCTGCTGGGCCCGCAAGCGCGCGGCGAGTATGCGTTGCTCAACGCCCTCGCGAGCGCCGCCGCGATGCTGTTGACGTTCGGCCTGGGCACGTCGAACGCGGTATTTGCCAGCCAAAATCGCCTTCCTGCCAAAACCCTGTTTTCGCATTCCTTGCTCTTTGGGCTGATTGTCGGCGGCCTCGCCGCGTTGATGCTGGCGTGGCACGCGGATCATTGGGCGCCGGCGTTCCTGCAAGACGTTCCAGTGGAACACGCGCAGCTCATGGCTTGGGGAATTCCGTTTTACATTCTTTTCAATTGCCTGCTTGGCTTGTCGCAAGGCCGCCAGCAATTTGAGTTGTACAGCAAGGCAAACGTGCTGCGGCCATTGCTTTTTTTGTGCGGCTTTGCCGTGCTCTTTTTCGGCGGATTGCGCAACGTTTTGGCCGGCTTGTGGGCATACGTGCTAAGCTTTGTGGGCGCGGCGGCAATGTTGATCTTCAAGCTGCGCTTGGGAAGGGGAGAGGCGTATACCTTCAATGCCAGCGTCTGGAAACTGCAATTCCAGCAGGGCTGGACGATTTATCTCGCCGAACTTTTTTCATTTTTATTGTATCGCATCGATGTCTTGCTCGTCGGCTTTTTTCTGGATGTCAAGCATGCCGGCTTTTATTCGATTGTAACCTTCTTTGCCGAGAGCTTGTGGTTTCTGCCCAGCAGCATCGGTGTCGTGTTGTTACCGTCATCCGGCGCGCGCCCACCGGACGAGATGCGCCAGTTGGCGCCGCGTCTCGTGCGCCTTGTTTTTTTTGCCACGAGTTTGATTGTGTCGTTGTTGTGGCAGATCGATCAATTTCTCGTAACGTATGCTTTTGGTGAAGATTTTTTGCCTGCGGTACTGCCGCTGCATCTGAGCTACCTCGGCATCGTCGCGATGAGCGTCAACAAAGTTATTGCCAGCTACGCGCTCGGCAGCGGCCACGCGCAGTGGAACACGATCGTGAGCCTTGCCGGTTTGCTCGCCAATGTCGTTTTGAATCTGTTGTTGATCCCGCGCTGGGGCATTGCCGGCGCTGCCATCGCTATGAGCCTGAGCTTTAGTTTGATGGCGTTGTTGATGATTCTTTGGTTGCGCCGCTTTGCCGGCATTACGCTCGGAAAAATTTTTATTCTGCAGCCGGACGATTGGCGGTTCGTACGCGAGCTGTGGCAAAAATTCGCGCTGAGGTAAGCGGCAAGGTAGCCCATCGTCATGCAGAATTCACGTACAAACATCCCAGTTTATCCCATTTCAGTGCATGATATTTTTCAGCGCATTCTAACCCAGGACTACGGGCCGTTTGATGCCGCCGGCCTGCCCTTGGTCGATTATGATCGCCTCTTCGCAAGAAACCACATTAAGCATGCCGGCAAAATTGGAACGCATTACACTCCTGTGACGCTTGCTTTTTTTGCTCTCGGTAATTTTGCGCAATGCAATTTTCATAAGCTGGATTTGTTTGTACGACGCTTTCGCGAGGTTGCCGAGTGGTTTCTGCAGTATCAAGTCGAGGCGCGCAACACCGGCGGCGTGTGGTTGCATCGTTTCCCCATGCCGCACTTGCCGGTATTGCTCGAATACGTGCCCGGGGCATGGATCAGCGCAATGGCGCAAGGCCTGGCCGTCTCCGTGCTGGTGCGCGCCTATCACGCGTTTAATAAAAAACAATTTTTGGAATCTGCCCGGCGCGCACTGCAGCCCTTTCAGTATTCCATCTTTGACGGCGGCGTTGCCTATGCCCTGCCCAATGACCAACTTTTTTTGGAAGAGTTCCCGGCGAATCCGCCAATGCACGTCTTGAACGGCGCTCTCTTTGCCGCCCTCGGATTGGCGGAATACTTGCAGATTGTCGAAGACGAAGCGTTGGCGCGTGTGTATCAAAAGGTTCTGGCCGGCATTCGAACACTCTTGCCGCGTTTTGAGACCGGTTATGGCAGTTTGTATGATCTGCGCCGGCGGCAAATTGCCAACGCCGGCTATCATGATTTGCATGTTCAACTCTTACGTGCCCTCGGCAAACTGGCGGATGAAAAGGAATTTCTTGCAACGAGTCAACGTTGGCGTACATATCGCCAAAGCCGAGTCAAGCGCTCATGCCATTGGCTTGCAGAACGCGCCTGGGCCGTGCGCCGGCGAATGCAATTCAATCCAGCGCGCAAATCGTCTTAAATAGTGCCGTCCAAAGGCATACTATTTTTTGATTTTGTTCCTGCAACGGCTTGGCCGTTGCATTAAAAAACTCAAGCGTTTTTCAATTACCTCCAGTCTCAACCGCTCAGGCAACGGCTTTTCGGACGAATACGAAATGATTTACAAAACCCTATGCCCAATGTCCTAATCGTGGCATACTATTTTCCACCGCTTGGCGGCGGCGGCACGCAACGCACGTTGAAATTCGTGCGTTATTTGCCGGAGTTCGGCTGGAAACCGCATTTGTTGACGGTGCGCGACTCGCATCATCTTATGCATGATGATTCCTTGTTGCAGGAGGTGCCGGAAGATCTTGCGATCACGCGAACGCCCGCAATTTTGCCGGCGCGTTTCTTCCGCAAGGCTTTGGGGCATCGCGCGGGCATGCCGCGCTCGGGGAATACGCGCAGCCGGCGTCTGCTGGCTGGCGTGAAGAATCTCTTCTTCACTTGTGCCTTCATTCCGGACGAGCATGTCGGATGGCTGCCATTTGCGGTGAGAGCCGGAAAGCGCGTTGTGCAGCAAAACAAAATTGATGTCATTTATTCGAGCGGGCCGCCCAACACGGCGCATGTCATTGCGCAACGATTATCGCATCACACGGGTTTGCCCTGGGCGGCTGATCTGCGTGATTTGTGGGATCAATATCCTGAAAGCTACAACCCTTGGAATTTACGCTGGCGCACAAAACTCGATGATGATCTCGAAAAAAAAGTGCTGCGGCAGGCGCAACAAATTATCGTTGTATCGGATGAAATGCGCCAACATCTGCTAAAAAAGATATCCGGGCTTGCGCCGGAGAGCGTCCATGTCATCACCAATGGTTTTGATCCTGCGGATTTTGAGAAAACCCTGGCCACGCCGCGCTCCGATCGCTTCACTCTCGTTCACAGCGGAACGTTGTTTCCGTGGCGCAGCATTCAACCTTTTCTTTTTGTGATGCAACGGCTCGGGGCGAAAATGCCGTTGCGGTTGAAGCTTCTCGGCGTCATTCCGCAGGCCGATCGCCGCGCCATTCAAGACAGCGGCTTGTCACAGCACATCGAGGTGTTCGAGTATTTGCCTTATCGCGAATCGTTGCGCCATCTCGTCGAAGCCGATGTTTTGCTTTTGCTCATCGGTAATCTGCCGCATGCCGCAAACATGCTCACCAGCAAGCTGTTTGATTATATCGGCGCGCAACGGCCCATTCTTGCGCTCGGCCCGCCCGGCATGGCCAGAACACTGATCGAGCATGAGAACCTGGGATTCGTTTTCGCCGAGGACGATACAGCAGCCATAGCCGCAACGCTGCAAAATTGGATAGCACAGAAAGCCAACGGCGGGATCGCATTCGACGCGAGGCCGCATACCAAATATCAGCGCCAGCAGTTGACTGCAGCGTTGGCTAAAATTCTTGCCGCCTGCTTGTCCGATGCGTGAATTTAACGCAGAATCGTAAACGCGCATGAAGAGATTATTCAAAAACTATCATCAGCAATGGCCGCTCTATTTACTGCTCGCAGCATTTTATTTTCTGCCCTATTCTGTCGCGGCGCCCACGGTCAAGCAGCAAGCGGAGTTCTTTTCGATCTATCATCGCGCCGGCGGTTTGTTCAGCATTTGGGATGCTCTGCTCGCAATCGCGTTTTTGCATCTTCTCCTGCGCAGCCTCATAGCGCGCCAATTGCATCTTTCCCTGGGCCGTCCGGAAAATGCCTGGGGGCTGGCCGCAATTATGGTATTCGGATTCACGGTTGGCCTGCTGCATGTCGAAGGAATGCCGCTGGGCTACGGCACGACAGAAGCGAAACGCGCGGTGATTGCAGGATTACCGGCCGTTTATCTTTGTCTGATGTATTTTTTGACCATCAATTATCTCAAGACACGCGAACAAGCAGTACAGGCAGCGCGTTGGATGCTTCTGCTCTCGCTTTTGCTGATTGTTTATGGCATTGTGCGTTTCTGCTTGATTTTAGCCGGCGTGATTGCAACCATGCGACCCTTTGGTTTGCCGATCGTGCTTTATGATCAAATGACCATGCTTTACCCGTTTATCTTTGCCGTGCCTACCGTTCACTTGTTAACGCGAAATGCAGAAGGCAGAAATTATGAATTGCGTTGGCGCCACTGGATGTTGTGGGGCGCCGCGGTGTTGTTGATTTTGCTCAGCGCGCGCCGCTTCAATTACCTTTTGCTCGTTGCCGGCCTCATGTTTGTATTGCTGGCCGGGCCGGGGCTAAACTGGTGGCGGGCGCGGCAATCCTGGCGCGTTTTTGTGAAGGGGACTTTTGCTCTCGCCGTTTTATTTTTTTTGTTACGTGGATTTGTGCCGGAGTCGATTAGTGGCGTCGCGCGCGCCGTGCAATCTCTAGATATGGCGAGTGAAATCGGCCTGCAACATGGCGGTGATATCCGCCGGGCAGAGATCAAAAACATGTTCGCCAACATGGAGCGCCGGCCCTATGCCTACGTAATCGGCATGGGGCTTGGCACGAAATGGCAGGAAATCACAGAACAACCGCTCGATTCGTTCAGTTATCCGAAATCTTATCTGGCCATCAGCCGCGGATGGTTTCCGCAATTTCATTTGCCTTATCTCGCGCTGCTTTACCGTTTCGGCATTTTGGGATTGCTGGCATTGCTGGTTTGGCTGATGTTTTATCTGCGCAGTCGAGCACGCGACCTGCAATTGCTGAACGCGCCGGAGATGCGCGCTTTCGGCCTCGGTATGCTGATTTTTCTGGCGCTCAATTTAACCAACCTCGGCGACAGCGCCAATCCGACAGCCGCTATTCTCGCCGGCGTTTGTATGGGCCTGCTCGAGCGTTTGTCCTTGCAGAGTGGCCTTGACTAATTTTCGATGCCATGACACGCCTTTGGGTCATCATTTTACATTGGAATAAATACGAGGACACGCGCGACTGCGTGCGTTTGCTTTTGCAGAACAGGATCGAAAACGCGCAAACACAATTGTTGGTGATTGATAATGGCTCATCTCAGCAGGCTTGTAATCAATTGCGACAGGATTTCCGAGACAAGATAGAATTGCTGCGGACGGACCGCAATCTCGGCTGCGCAGGAGGCAACAATCTTGGTATTCAACATGCCCTCGCGCAGGGCGCGGATTTGATTTTGTTGCTGAACAATGACACCACAATGTCTGCGGATTTTTTGTCAAATTTTGTCAACGCCGCGGAACGGCATCCAGAAGCAGATATTTTCGGCTGCAAAATTTTTTATCAACAACGGCCGGATCGCCTGTGGTTTGCGGGCGGCAGCATTAATGCCTGGCTGGGAAATACCAGTCATTTCGGGTTCAATCAACCCGATAATCCGAAATTTCAAAAGGAGAGAGAAGTAAGTTTCATAACCGGTTGCGCCATGCTGATACGCGCCGCGGTTTTCTCAAAAATTGGATTGCTCGATGAATCACTTTTTTTGTATTATGAAGATGTCGATTTTTGCCAGCGCGCGCAACGTGCGGGAGTGAAGTTGCTGTTTACGCCGCAGGCCGCTCTGCAACACAAAGTCGGCGCAGGCGTAGGCCAGAATTTGACGCCGGCGTACCTTTATTATCAAACGCGCAATCGCTATCGCGTGCTGCAACGCGGGCGCAGCTTCGCATTCCGGGGTTGGCTGCTCATGCTGCATCTGACAGTTTATTGCGGTTTTCGCATGCTGTATGTCGCTAGCTGCGGCGGTTCTGATCGGTGGCGGCAAATGCAAGCAATTTGGCAAGGTTGTCGTGATAGCTTTGCAACCGGGGCGAATCGGCATCCTGCGGTTGTTCGTTAATGCGTTTGTCGAATGTTATCGGAACGTTCAGGAACGTTCGCCAGTTTTTGGCCAGCCAAGCCGGCGCAAGTCAGTAAATCTGACGCTGATGGACATGGCGCTCAATATGCCTAACCTCATTTCCATGGCTTGATGAAAATTCTTTTCCTCACCTCTCGTGTACCTTATCCGCCTCTTGGCGGCGATCGTTTGCGCGCGTTTCATTTCATAAAAGCGTTGTCGCAACAGCATCGCGTCACCCTGCTCTCGTTCGCCGCGGGACCGGATGAAATGGAGAATCTGCATCCGATTGCAAAGCATGTCGAACGCTTTGAAACCGTCATGCTTGATCCCCGGCGTTCCTATCTCAATTGTCTCGCCGGATTATTCTCGCGCAAGCCGCTGCAAGTGCATTACTACCGTTCCGACGAGATGCGCAGCCTGATTCGCGCCCATCTGGCGCGGGAGAATTTCGATCTCATCTTCGTGCATCTCGCGCGCATGGCGGATTATATTCATGAAATGAATGGCCTGCCGAAAATCATGGATCTCACCGACGCCTTGAGCATGAATTATGAACGCAGTGCAGTCCTGCAAAGGCGGAATCATCTGAGCGCCTACAACCTTGCGCAAAAAGTGGAAAGCCGGCGCATCCGGAATTACGAAGCGCAAGTCGTCGATTGGTTCGACTGCAATCTGCTCATCTCGCCGGTTGATCGGGATTATCTCAGCCGGTTCACGGCGGCAAACAAAGTGCAAGTTATTGGCCCGGCGGTTGATCTCAGTTATTTTCATTATGCCAGCGGCCAATATGATCCCAACACCATCGTGTTTATGGGCAAAATGAGCACATTTCCCAACAAAGACGCGGCGTTATATTTTTACGATGAAATTTTTCCGCTGGTCGTACAGCGCTTTCCGAAAATGCAATTCAACATTGTTGGCATCGAGCCGGGCGCGGAAATTCTTGCGTTGCGCCGCCATCCCAATGTGACGGTGACCGGCTATGTGCCGGATGTGAGGCCCTACTTGCAACAGGCTGCGCTTTCGATCTGTCCGATGCGCACCGGCGCGGGCGCAAAGAACAAAGTTCTGGAATCGCTGGCTGCCGGCACGCCGGTTGTCGCAACCTCACTCGGTGTTGAAGGCATTGCTTTGCGGCCCGAGGAAGACGCGCTAGTGGCCGACACGCCTCACGCGTTCGCAGACGCGATTGCACGATTAGTTGAAAATCCCGGAATGCGCCAGCAACTCTCCCGCAATGGCCGCCGGCTGATTGAGGAAAAGTATAGCTGGGAATTGGTGCTGACGCAGTTGAACGAGCTGGTGAACTCGTTTAAAGGCCGGAACAAATTCTAACGCATGCAGAACGCTCACCACATAAAGTTGAAGCCGGGGAGATGCGGTGCAACGGATATTCTCCTGCGCACGCTTGCTTTCTTGCTGCTGCCAATTTCTTCCATGGCGCAACTCATCGTTCACGAAAATTCTGCCCGGGTTTTGCGCTTTTCGATTGCCATCCCCGCACCACATTTTTCGCAACAAGAAGTCAACGGTGAATATTACGATGTTGTTGCTGTGCCCGGATTTATCGTACAACATCACCCCGGCCTGCCGGCATTGCCACGCAAGAGTTTTACTATTCTTCTACCGCCCACCGGAATTCCGGAATTGAGTTTTGTCGCCGAACCCGCTGCAGTTTTTCACGATAAGCGCTTGTCGCCTTCTTTCATTCCTACCATCGACCGCGAAGCTGATTCCGTATCTTATGCTCCCGGCACGCCCAGCGCTTTTTTTGGACTGCCGCCGGCAGTGCGACTGGCGGACACAGCGTGGTGGCGCGGCTTTCGTCTTGGGCGTGTTGAAATATTGCCCTGCAATGTTTCCGGTATGGCGTTGGAGTTTTATAGTGAAGTTCAAGTGACATTGCGCTATCCGGATTCGCCGCAAAGCATAATGTCAACGACAGCGCCGTTGGATACATTTGAACAAAAAACGCTGGCGCCGTTGCTGAATTTCAAAGTGGGCAAGCATTGGCGGGCGAGCAACCCGGCGATGAAAAAAGCAAATGTGAATTGGGAAATTCCCGCGGACCCGACGGCTTTGAAATTGGAGACTAAGTCCGATGGGCTTTTTTATGTTTCATTTGATGATCTTGCAGCCGCCGGCTGGAATGTGCATGTGATTGATCCTGCAACCATACAACTTTTTCATCTTGGCGAGGAAGTCGCTTTGCAGACGTATGACGACGGCGACAGTTTATTTGAAACAGGCGAGGGGCTGGTGTTCTTCGGCGAACGCAAACGCGCGCCCGGCGCATTTTTTGATGATTACACCGATGCCAATGTTTATTGGCTCGTGCACAGCAAAACTCGCGGCCTTCGCATGCCTGAACGCCGCGTCGCCGCCCGCGGCAATCATGCGCTTGCCAGCTATTTCCTGGAAACGCGGCATTTTGAAGAAGACGAGCTTTACTATCATGGCGATAATGATGCGCAACTTTTCGCCACGCTCGCGATTCCGGGCGAAACCTGGGTTTGGAAAATGCTCTTCGGCGAGGAGTCTTTCACAACGGATTTGCTGTTGCAGAATGTGGCCGCGGAAGCGCCGGCGTGTACATTGCGCGCCCGTGTGCGCGGCGTTACGGTCACGCCCTCGAACCCCGATCATCATACGCAATTTTGGTTGAACGGCAATTTCGTGGGAGAGGTATTCTTCGATGATAATGAAGAGGTGATTTTCGAAGCTGCATTCCCCAGCAGCTTTTTGCGCGAAGGCAAGAATGCGTTTGAGTTGCGTGAATTAGCGGATACGGGCGCGCCTTATGATCAAATCTACTTTGATTGGGTTGATATTCGTTATTGGCGGCAATACGTTGCGTCGGACAATTTCCTTGCGTTTCGCGCGTCTCCCAACCTGAGCACGGCGGGCGCATATTATCAAATCACCAACCTGCACAACAGCGAAATCGAGTTGTTCGATCGCAAACCTCTGCAACGCCTTGTTGGTTTTGATTTGAGGCAGACCGCGCCGGAGCAGTTTGTTGTGACATTCCAGGATTCTGCGCGCGGTGATCGTGACTATTTTATTGCAACACCAGAAGCGCGCCAAGCGCCTGCGGCAATCCTGTCGAATCAACCATCTGATTGGAGGGTAAGCACTCACGCAGCAGATTATATTTTGCTGACCGCGCGCGAATTTCTGGAAGCGGCGGAGCGCCTGGCTTCGTATCGCCGCCAACATGACGGTTTGCGCGTTGTGGTTGTTGCTGTCGAAGATGTCTATGACGAATTTAACTATGGCATGCCTCATCCCGAGGCGATACGAAGCTTTTTGCAATTCGCCTATCAACACTGGCAGAGGCCGCGGCCTAGTGTGGTTTGCTTTTTCGGAGATGCCAGTTGGGATGCCAAGCAAAATGCCGCAGACAGTTACAAGCGCAATTTTGTTCTGTCCTTCGGTAATCCCGTAAGCGACAGCCGTCTCGTTTGTTTCGATGGCGAGGATGATTTCCTGCCCGAGATGATTACCGGACGCATTCCCATCGAGAATCTCGAACAGGCGCATGCCGTGATTGATAAAATCATTTCTGCCGAAGCCGCGGCGCCGGCAGAGTGGAACAAAGATTTTATTTTTTTAAACGGCGGCGTTGACAGTTATGAGCAGGGATTGTTTTATGATCAGGCAGAGACGTTGATTCAGCGGCACGTTTCTGCTCCGCCCATTGGCGGAAAGCCGGTACGCATTTACAAAACCACGCCCGGCCGCTTGATCGGCGAGCTTAAGCCACAAATCGTCGATGCAATTGATCAGGGCGCGGCGATGTTGACATTTCTTGGCCACGCCGGCAGCCAAACCTGGGATTTGATGATGATCAATGCCGACATTAGCGAATTGCGCAATCGCGGCAAATACCCTTTCATCGCGAGCATGACCTGCCACACGGCGCGCTTCGCAACGCCCAATCAAACCAGCTTTGGCGAAGAATTTTTGCGCGCTTCCGAAAAAGGCACAACGGCATTTTGGGGAACAACCGGGTGGGGCTTCATCTTCCAAGATCGCGTTTTGCTCGACAGTTTGTTTACCAGCATCAGCCGCGACAGCGTGCGTGTTCTCGGCCTGGCCACGACGCTGGCGCGCATTCGTTTATGGGAAGCCTACGGCAGCGCCACCAACAACGTGAATAGCATCGATCAATACACGCTGCTGGGCGATCACGCAACCCGCTTGTCTCTGCCGTTGCGGCCTGATCTTGTGCTGTCACCAACGGCTGTGCAAATCACGCCGGAATCACCGACTGAACAAACGCCGCAAATCCAAATCAAAATCCTGTTGCGCAATTTGGGTTTGGCAACCCGCGACAGTGTTCGCGTGAGCCTCACCGCGCGCAATCGCAACACCCATGAGACTCTCATCATTGCGCAGCCCACACTGCCGCCCATTGGATTTGTTGACAGCCTCACAGTGACATGGTTGAATGTTGCCAAGCGCGGCGAATATCTCGTGCGCGTGGAAGCCGATGCCGAGAATGTGATCGCTGAACTCGATGAGCTAAACAATACTGCCGAACGCCTGATTTACTTCTCACCGGTCTCTGCTACGCTAGCGGCGCCGTTTACTGCTGCGCTGTTGAATCAGGATCGCCCGACGCTTGTGGTTTATAATCCTGCCGCAACCTCTGCCAATGAGCAGCGCATTCAATTTGAATTGGACACAGAAGCGAGTTTTGAAGGTGTAAGCAAAGTTGTCTCTCCAGTGCTGCCGCCGGGAGAAGTGCTTACCAACTGGCAAGTTCCGGCGCCGCTGGCTGACGGAATATACTTCTGGCGCAGCCGCAGTATTGAGAATGGTGCGGCAAGCGCCTGGCAAGCACAATGGTTTTGGCTGGCAACGCAAAGCCCGTTTGCCGGCATGCGCAGAATCGGCGAGCAGTTGCATGATGGTCATTTTGAAAACACCATGCCTGTTGCTGCAGGCGTGACGCTGGCGCGCGATATATCTCGCGCTCTGCACTTACAAGTGCAGGCTGCCGGACACGATGACGGCAATCGTTGCTATTTGATTGTGAATTTCAACCTTGTCAATGATGACAGCCGGGGCCACAATCTCGTCGCAATTAATCCTGCAACACAGCAAATGCTCGCGCCGCCGCGTGCGTTTGATACATTTGCATCAAGCGCTGCTGCGGATAGCTTGGCAGCATTCATTGAGAATCTGCCGCCGCGTACGATCGTGCTGGCCGGCATTCAAGATGACGGCAGCTTCCGCATGACGGAGCGGGCGCATCGCGCGCTGGAATCCATCGGCAGCCAATTCACGCGCCAGGTTGCTTTGCGTGATTCGTGGGCCATCATCGGTGCGAAGGGCATGACAATTGGCGCTGCGGCAGAGGCGCACAAACGCGCAGGCAGCGGGGAGGTAGCGGTAACCTCGACCGCTACGCCGTTTTTTGCTCGCGGCGTCTATCATACTCCGGAAATCGGGCCTGCCGAAAACTGGAAGCAACTTGTTTGGCAAGCCGAACCAGCCTCGCATGTTCGTTTGGCCATCTCCGGGCGGCGCAACCGTCTCATTGCCTGGGAAACAATCGCCGCAGACATTGTTGGTGAGAGTTATCCGTTGGCCGGCATTTCAGCCGGGCAATATCCTTTTTTGAAGATATCCGCAACGCTGAGTGATGATGACGGACTTGATTCGCCGCATTTGGCCGGGTATAGTGTTGGATTTGAGCAAACAAGTGATCTCGCAATCGCGTCTAATTTCATTTCTTTCTCAGCAGACACGGTGCAGGAAGGCGATTTACTCACCATTTCGGCGAAGGTTTATAATTTCAAGCTGCAAGACGCCGAAGCCAGGGGCGCGCGCGAAAACGTTTTGATCCGTTTTGCTCACAGCGATGCAAATGCAGAGCATGGATCACGCACAATCAATCTGCAAGCCTCCAGCATAACATATAACGCTTCGAGAGAATTTTCCACCGCCTGGAATTCCGCCGGCTATCGCGGCCTTGTGACGATGTATGTAGAGGTTGATCCGGAGCATAATCTGGCGGAGCCGTTTGAGTTCAACAATCTTGCCGCGAAACAGATTCTTATCAAAACGGATACCCAACCGCCGCGCCTTTCTGTAACCGTTGACGGTAATGTTGTCATGTCCGGCGATTATGTTGCGCCGCAGCCGCATATCCTGTGTCAAATTTTTGATGACAGCGTGCTGCCGATTGCCGATACCAGTTTCGTTTCAGTTTATCTCAACGGTCAACGCCAGGCATATGCTTCTGCCGCAGGAAATCTGGAGTTCAGCAGCACAAGCGCCGGCGCTGCGCGGGCTGAAGTCGTGTTCCGGCCGCGGCTCGATGCCGGGTTGCATCATATCAAGTTTGAAGTGCGCGACGCAACACAAAATATTGCGGCAGATGAAATCGAAGTTCGCGTCGATGCCGAGCTGCATCTGCGCGAGGTGATGAATTACCCCAATCCGTTTGCAAATGAGACGGAATTCACTTACTATCTAACGCAACCCGCGCAGCAAGTCACAATCAAGATCTTCACGCTGGCCGGACGTTTGATCGCGACCTTCGAGTATGCGCCGGCGAACGCCGGATTCAATCGTTTTGCATGGAATGGCCGTGACGCCGATGGCGACGCGTTGGCAAACGGCGTTTATTTTTATAAAGTGATTGCGCGCGCGGATCAAGCCAGCGACGAAGTGGTGCAAAAAATAGTTGTGATGCGATAAAGCCATGACCACATCAGATAAAAACCCCAGTGCGCCAACCCGTGCTAA
>SZPB01000029.1 GCA_030263535.1 Cytophagia bacterium CHB2 | reverse complement strand
GATCGATCCGAAAACAGGAGAGTATCGGGTGTATGCCCAGAAAGTGGTTGTCCCGGAAGTGGCCAACGAATCCAGGGAGATTTCGCTTCCTGAAGCACGCCTTTACAACCACGAAGCCAAATACGAAGACATTATCGAAATCGATGTGACTCCCAATGATTTCGGGCGGATCGCCGCGCAGAATGCCAAGCAGGTCATCACCCAGCGGATTCGTGAAGCCGAGCGTGAGATGGTGTTCGAGCGCTATTCAAACCGAATTGGCGAGCTGGTGACCGGCACAGTCCAGCAGTATGAACGTGGAAGTGTGATCCTCGAAATTGGATTTGCCGAAGCCCTGCTACCCTTCGAAGAACAGGCCAAAGGCGAAAGATTTCATTATGGAGACCGCTTGCGAGCAGTCATTCTCAGAGTGAATCAGACCTCGCGTGAAGCGCAGGTGGTCGTATCCAGGAAAACTCCCGAGCTGGTAAAGAAGTATCTCGGCTCGGTCGTGCCCACGACCGACAATTTCTACGCCACGCTCAATTCCGCGGTGTTCTCCGACGGCTCGTTCGTCTACGTGCCGGAAGGCGTGCGCTGCCCTATGGAGCTGTCCACCTATTTCCGCATTAATGCCGAGAAGACCGGCCAGTTCGAGCGCACGCTCATCATCGCCGACAAGGGCGCCTATGTGAGCTATCTCGAAGGCTGTACCGCGCCGATGCGTGACGAGAATCAATTGCATGCAGCGGTGGTCGAGTTGGTGGCGCACAAGAATGCCACAATTAAATATTCGACGGTGCAGAACTGGTATCCCGGCGATGAAAACGGCAAAGGCGGCATTTATAACTTCGTCACGAAGCGCGGCATTTGCCTTGACGCGAACGCCAAAATCTCCTGGACCCAGGTCGAGACCGGGTCGTCCATCACGTGGAAATATCCCAGCGTGATTCTGAAGGGCGACAACACGGTGGGCGAATTCTACTCAGTGGCCGTGACGAACAATCGCCAACAAGCCGATACCGGCACGAAGATGATCCATCTCGGCAAAAACACGCGCAGCACCATCGTTTCAAAAGGCATTTCCGCCGGCAGAAGCAACAATTCGTATCGCGGTTTGGTAAAGGTCGGTTCGAAAGCCGACAATGCGCGCAACTTTTCGCAATGCGATTCACTGCTGATCGGCGACCGCTGCGGCGCGCACACGTTTCCGTATCTTGAAGTCAACAACAAAACCGCCAAAATCGAACACGAGGCCACCACTTCGAAAATCGGCGAAGATCAATTGTTTTATTGCCACCAGCGCGGCATCTCGATGGAGAATGCCGTGGCTCTGATCGTAAACGGTTATTGCAAGGAAGTGTTCAAGGAATTGCCGATGGAGTTCGCGGTGGAAGCGCAGAAGCTGCTGGCCATCAGCCTGGAAGGCAGCGTTGGTTGATTTTTCTCTGTCACAATTGTCAGTACACGGTTACCTTAATTTGCTAGAGTAGCGCCCTCGAAATGTCATTTGACGAATCATGTGAAGTACCCGGGAATGGCCCAAGAACTTCTCAAGATCCTTGCAGCATGACAGGGCTGAAGGTGGACATATTTTCCAAGGCAACACTGTACTGATGTTACTGAAGGCGTAAGCAAGAACATATTTCAGGGAAGTCAAAGCATGTTAAGCATCAAGGATTTGGAAGTATCGGTTAATGGCAACAAAATTTTGCGCGGGCTTGATTTGGAAGTGAAAGCCGGCGAAGTGCATGCCATCATGGGCCCGAACGGCTCCGGCAAAAGCACGCTGGCAAATGTTCTCTCCGGCCGCGAGGGTTATGAGGTTGACGGCGGTGAAGTGATTTTCAACGGCAAAAATTTGCTGGACATGTCGCCCGAAGATCGCGCCCGCGAAGGCGTGTTCATGGCGTTTCAATACCCCGTCGAAATTCCGGGCGTGACCATGGCGAATTTTCTCAAAACCGCGATCAATGACATTCGCGAGTATCGCGGCCAGCCGCAAATCGACGCGATGGAATTTCTCACCATGATGAAGGCCAAGATGCGGCTGGTAAACATGGACGATAAATTGCTCAGCCGCGCGGTGAACGAGGGGTTTTCCGGCGGCGAAAAAAAGCGCAATGAGATTTTTCAAATGGCGATGCTGGAGCCCAGGCTCGCCATTCTCGATGAGACTGATTCCGGTTTGGATATCGACGCGCTGCGCGTCGTTGCCAATGGCGTGAACAAGCTGCGCAGCAAAGACAATGCGGTGATCGTGGTCACGCACTATCAACGCTTGCTGAATTACATCGTTCCGGATTTCGTGCATGTGCTGGTGCAAGGCCGCATCGCCGAGTCCGGTGACAAAGAATTGGCGCTGAAGCTTGAAGAGCATGGCTATGATTGGGTCAAAGATGAAGTTTTGGAAGCGGAAGCCGCGTGAACACGCCTCTGTTGAAAAATAGGCGCCAACAGCAATGCGAATCGACCTGCTGTGGATAAGTGTTTTTTGATTTTATTTCAATACAAGATTGAGCATTTAAAATGGAATCCAAGATGGTGCAACATACCGAGGCCAAGGCGTGGTATCTTTCCAACTTCGATTTTTTTGAGAGCAAGCTCAACGGCGGAACGGCATTGCCGTTTCACGAAACTCGCCGCGACGCCATTTCGCGTTTTTCCGAATTGGGCTTTCCGACCGTGCGCAACGAAGAGTGGAAGTATACCAACCTGGCGCCGATGCTGGAGCACAAATTCAAGCTGCTGCATCAGCCGGTGAAGATCACAGCGAGTACGGCGGCCAAGTTCGAAATTCCCGAAGTCGAACAAAACCTGCTGGTTTTTGTGAATGGCCAATTCGCGCCGGCATTGTCGCGCCTGGTGTCACAGGCCAAAGGCCTGGTGGTGGAGAGTTTGGCGCAAGCGCTCAAGCGTGATCCTGAGCTGGCAGGCAAATACCTGGCGCAATATGCCGAGTATGAAAAAGAAACCTTTGTTGCGCTCAATACCGCTTTTGCCTTGGACGGCGCATTTATTCGTGTGCCGCGCAATCTCGCAATCACTGAGCCGATTCACCTGCTCTATCTCTCCGCCGGCGAGGATAAAGCCTCCTTTCTGGCGCATCCGCGCAATTTGATTTTGGCGGGCGAAGGTAGTCAGGTTCAGATTGTCGAAACCTACGGCAGTCTCAACCAGGACGTGTATCTCAACAACATCGTCTCGGAAATCGTGCTCGAAAAAAATGCCGTAGTCGAACACGTCCGGTTGCAAAACGAAAGCCGTAAAGCTTATCATATTGCCGCACGCGAAGTGGAACTGGCGCGCGATAGCGTTTACACCTCGGTAAGCATCGATCTCGGCGGCAAGCTCGTGCGCAATAATTTCAATCTGCGGTTGCGCGCCGAGCATTGCGAAGGAAATTTGTACGGATTTTATTTCGGCGCCGGCGAACAACTCATCGACAATCATACGCTGATCGATCATCTTATGCCGAACTGTCCGAGCAATGAATTTTACAAAGGAATTCTCACGGACAAAGCGCACGGCGTGTTCAACGGCAAAGTGATGGTGCATCAGGATGCGCAGAAGACGAACGCCTATCAGCAGAATCAATGCCTGCTGCTGTCGAACGACGCCGTCATCAACACCAAGCCGCAGTTGGAGATTTTCGCGGACGATGTGAAGTGCAGTCACGGCGCGAGCATCGGCCAGCTCGATGAAGATTCGGTGTTCTATTTGCGTTCGCGCGGCATTGGCGAGGAGGAGGCGCAGTCCATGCTGCGTTTTGCCTATGCCAGCGAAATCTTGAATCATATCAAGAGTCCGGGCATACGCGTGCATGTCGAAAATCTCGTGAATGCCGCTTTTCGCGCGTCGCAAAAAATGTAAAGTAAGCACCGCCGGGAGGGTTTCGCCATACAACAACGCTTCTTCGGTGATCCTGATTCCTCGACACATTTTCTTGATTGCGGTTAGGCCGCCTGGTAGATGGTTATCTGTGCCGTAATTGCTTGCGATCACTTCATGCAGAAATTGCCTCAAAACTTCAATGTCGAAAAAATCCGCCGCGATTTTCCCATCCTGCAGCGTTTGGTGCGGGGCAAGCCGCTGGTTTATCTCGATAATGCCGCCACCTCGCAAAAGCCGCAGGCCGTGCTGGATGCGCTCGCGCACTATTATGAGGCGGAGAACGCCAACGTGCATCGCGGTGTGCATTATTTGAGTGAAGCTGCCACCAATGCTTACGAGGGCAGCCGTGAAGTCGTGCGCCGACATATTAACGCGGGCTCGGTTAAGGAAATTATTTTTGTGCGCGGCACCACGGAAGGCATCAACCTCGTTGCGCACAGCTACGGCCGCAAGCATATCAAAGCCGGCGACGAGATCGTCATCTCGGCGATGGAGCATCACTCGAATATTGTGCCGTGGCAATTGCTGTGCGAAGAAACCGGCGCCAAGTTGCGCGTGATTCCCATCAACGATGCCGGTGAATGGATTTGGGAAGAAGCTGTCAAATTGTTGAATCGCAAAACCAAGCTCGTCGCGGTTGTGCATGTTTCCAACTCTCTCGGCACGATCAATCCCATTAAAAAACTTATCGCGCTGGCGCATGAGTTGGGTGTGCCGGTACTGGTGGACGGCGCACAGGCCCTGCCGCACATGCGCGTGGATGTGCGCGAGTTGGATTGCGATTTTTATGCGTTTTCCGGCCATAAGGCGTTTGGCCCGACCGGCATTGGCGTGCTCTACGGCAAAGAAGCGTGGTTGGAGAAAATGGCGCCGTATCAAGGCGGCGGCGATATGATCAAATCCGTCACCTTCGAGCAAACCACCTTCAATGATTTGCCCTATCGCTTCGAAGCCGGCACGCCGGATATTGCCGGCGCGGTGGGCTTGGCGCGCGCCCTGGAATATATCAGCGATTTGGGATACGAGGCCATCGACGCGCATGAGCATGATTTGCTCAATTACGCCACCGAGGCCTTATCCACCCTCAAGCCTCTCCGCCTTATCGGCACGGCGAAGGACAAGGCGAGTGTGGTATCGTTCGTGCTTGACGGCATTCATCCGCACGACGTTGGAACGATTTTGGACCGCGATGGCATTGCCATTCGCACCGGCCATCACTGCACGCAGCCGGTGATGCAGCGCTATGACATTCCGGCCACCTCCCGCGCCTCGTTCGCGTTTTACAACACCCGCGCAGAAATTGACGCCCTGGTTAAGGGCGTTGAATATGTGCTCAAAATAATGGCATAAGTCATCATCGCCTGGATGAGGTTTCCGGCGAACTTTCTTTTTAAAGCGAGTCAGCGCTAGCACTCATGGACGAACTGAGAGAACTTTACCAACAAGTCATCCTCGATCACAACAAAAGCCCGCGCAATTTTGGCAAGCTCGAGCAGGCCAATCATACCTCGGAAGGCTACAATCCCCTCTGCGGCGATCGCGTGAATTTATATGTCGAGCTTGAAGGCGAGGTGATCAAAGATATCAGCTTTTATGGCCACGGTTGCGCCATCTCGAAAGCCTCCGCTTCGGTGATGACAACGCTGGTGAAGGGAAAATCTATTGCCGAAGCCGGCGAATTATTCAAAAAGTTTCAACAACTCATCACCAGCGACCCGACAGCAGAGATTGATTTGGAGGAATTCGACAAGCTGGCCATTTTTGCGGGTGTGCGCGAGTTTCCTATGCGCGTCAAATGCGCCGGTTTGGCGTGGCACACGCTGAAGTCGGCGCTCGAAGACGGCAGCAAAATTGTATCGACGGAGTGAGTACCAAAGTTTTCTTTTAAAAAATTGCTGTAAGAAGGTTAAACTTTCGGCAAACCTGTTGTTCAAAGCGTTTTTAAGATGATCATGGAAAACAATAACGGCAACAGCGATCTCCGCCAGGAGATCATCAATGCGCTCGAGACGTGCTATGATCCCGAGATCCCGGTCAATATCTATCAACTCGGTTTGATTTATGATATTGATATCACCGACCAGAATGCCGTCAATGTGCGCATGACGCTAACTTCACCGATGTGCCCGGTCGCTGGCACGTTGCCTCCCGAAGTGGAGAATAAGATCAAAACCGTGCCCGGCGTCACCGATGCCAAAGTCGAGGTCGTGTGGGAACCGCAATGGAATCCCAGCATGATGAGCGAGGTGGCGAAGTTTGAGCTGGGTTTCTTGTGAGCCTGTTTGCGCCGTTTATTTAGAGCCCTTCCTCCGAACTCTTTTTTTAAAATCAAATCTCGCACAGTCACTGCCCTCCAAATTTAGCGCGTAACGCTTCGAAATTAACCTGCCCAGGCAGACAGGAATTTTGAGACGGTATCATTTAGCCTCAACCTGATTCTGCGATAGATCATTCCTACAATTTTCGATAATGCGGAGTAAATAAAAATCTCGCATTTTTTGCCGAGTAGCCTGTGTCTGATCTTCAGAAGCTTGAACCGCAAATCAAATTTTCCAAAGAGCTTAACCTAAGATTTAACATTTGCGGGAATCTTTGTCGGTTGGACGCAAAGCCACCTAATTTTTTGGGGGCAAAAAAACAATTTTGTAAGAATAGTCTTGCAAGTTTTGTTTTCATCACTAAATTTAGCTTCAACTAAAAAAATAGTTTGAAAATATAAAATTTGAATTGTTCATCGTCTCATTTAGATCGATTCAGTGTTCCAGAGATAATCGTGCTGAACATTGTTGCAGATCGAAAGAATTGCCATGGCGCAAATTGAATTGGCTATTTTTGACCTGGCCGGCACGACGATCGCCGACGAAGGTCACGTGTTAAACGCGTTCCGCACAGCTTTGCTGGCACAATCCATTCAACTCACACACGAAATGCTGCAGCCCTGGCGTGGCGCGGCCAAACGCGAGGCGTTGCGTTTTTTTATTGAGCAAAAGTTCGGGCAAAGCGCCGTTGATAACGCGGCCAGACTGGCGCAGGCGGAATCGGATTTTCGCGAGCAGTTGGCAAAAAGCTTTGAAGAAGAAGGTGTGTCGCCCATTGCTGGAGCGGAAGCGACGTTTGCCTGGCTGCGTGATCATGGCATCAAAATCGCCGTGACCACCGGCTTCGATCGCAAACTCACAAGCATCATTCTGGCAAGAACCGGCTGGCAGAACGGTGTGATCGATGCCAGCGTGTGCAGCGACGAAGTTGCGCAGGGCCGCCCCGCGCCTTATATGATTTTTCATGCGATGGAAGCCACGGGCGTGACTGACGTGCGCCGCGTCTTGACTGCCGGCGACACCATGCTCGACTTGCAATCCGGCATCAATGCCGGCGTCGCGTTTGTCATTGGTGTGCTCAGCGGCACGCAGGGCGTTGAACAACTCGGCAAAACCCGGCACACACATTTACTGGCGAGTGTCGCGGATTTGCCGGCATTGCTTGCAAACGAATTGTGAACTTTTTTATGGAGGAAGAATGAAGCGCAACGTTTTACTGCTGCCTGTTCTTCTTGTGCCAATGTTTTGGGGCTGCGGTGATCTGCTCACCGAAGCGCCCGAACCGAATCAGGTTCTCGATGGCCCCATCGATGGGCTTTCCCCGGCGCAAAACGCGGCGCATCTCGCCGGTGATGCCGGATTTAGCGAACGCTTTTCACCCGCCACTGGACTGGGGCCGGTCTTCAATCAAACCTCATGCGAAAGCTGCCATCCCGGCGACGGTCGCGGCCATCCTGCCACCAATCTCAAACGCTTCGGTAAAATGACGGCTGCCGGTTTTGATTATCTCCATGAACGCGGCGGCCCGCAACTGCAAGATCGCGCGATTCCCGGCTATCCCGCAGAAAAATTGCCGGCAGAAGCAACCGGCATCTCCGAACGCGGCGGCCCAATTGTGGTTGGCCTGGGTTTAATCGAAGCAATTCCGGATGAAGCGATTCTTGCGAATGAAGATCCGAATGACGCGGACGGCAACGGCATTTCAGGCCGCGCGAATTTTGTTTTGCCGCCGCCTTATCTGCGTTTGCGCGCGGATAAGATCGAACGCAACGGCAAATATCTCGGCCGCTTCGGGCGCAAGGCCACGGCTATCGATCTTCTTCAGCAAACCGTGACGGCCTATCTCAACGACATCGGCGTCACCTCTGAGTTTGAGCCGGAAGAATTGTTCAATCCCGAATTGGGTAATCGCGTCGGCGATAATGTTCCGGATCCTGAAGTTGCGACAGAAACGATCAACAATGTGGTGATTTATTTGCAAACATTGCGGCCGCCGGAGCGGCGCAATGCCACGGATGCCGTGGTGTTGCAGGGCGAACAGCTTTTTGCGCAAATCGGATGCGCGAGCTGCCACACGCCGGAAATGCAAACCGGCCCCAACGCGATTGCACCGCTGGCATTTCAAAAAGTGCCGTTATATTCCGATTTGTTGCTGCACGACATGGGCTCGGCGCTCGCGGACAACTATCCCGAAGGCGAAGCCAACGGCGCGGAATGGCGCACCACGCCGTTGTGGGGATTGGGTCTGGTGGGCGAATTGCTCGGCGGTACACCGTTTTATTTGCATGATGGCCGTACCTCGAGTTTGCAGGAAGCGATTCTTTTGCATGGCGGCGAGGCGGAGGTCAGCCGGAACAATTTTGCCGGATTGAATGCGGGTGAAAAAGCGGCGGTTCTGGCATTTTTGAAATCGCTATGAGACAAGAACAGCATCGAACTAAAAACTCTTGTACCCGCGAGATGTTTGACCGGGTTATCCATTAATGACTTGCAACCAACACGCAACACCTCATATGTCAACACGGCGAGAATTCATAAAAACAATCGGCGGCGCGCTGGCAGTCACAACTGCGTCTAAATTACTGACGGGCTGCGCCGCAGGCCTTGCCATCTACCGCGGTGAATTGCAGGATGAAGCTATCATCATTCCCAAGGCGGAGGCGCTGGCGCTTGCTGCGCCCAACGGCCTTATGATGGTAAGCGCGAAGAATCTTCCGGTCGCAATCGTGGTGCGACGGTTGGCGGATCACAGCCTGACGGCCGTTTCCACGGTGTGCACGCATGCCGGTTGCGAAGTGCGCGTGCTGCCGGATGCGTTTCAATGCCCCTGTCACGGCTCGGAATACGATGTCACCGGCGAAGTCATGGAAGGCCCGGCAGCAAAGGCGTTGCAAAAATTTGCTGTCACGGAAAATCAAGACATGATAACCATCAAGGTGAGATCATGAAACGATCGATGATCTGCGCCGCGCGTGGCGCGCTTCGCAATTTGCAATACGCAATCTTTGCATTTTGCCTGCTTGCGTTGAATGCAAATCTCCCTGCACAAACCGCGAAATCCGACAGCATGCCCACGCCGTTTCAACGCGGCGGCATTTATGACCGGCCCTACATTCTTAAGCTCGGCGGGAACACCGCCCTCGGCGGCTATGCCGAGATGAACTCAAACTACGTCCGCGTCGATGGCATTGCCGAAGGCTTTTCGTTGGAGCAGCGGCGCTTCAATATTTTTCTCTATTCGGCGATTTCCCCGCACGTGAAGCTGACCTCAGAACTGGAATTCGAACACGGCACCGAGGAGATTGCGCTGGAGACGGCGTTGGTGGACGTCCTGTTGGCAACGCCGCTTAATCTGCGCGCCGGCATATTGTTGCCGCCCATCGGGCGCTTCAACATCACGCACGACAGTCCGCGCTATAATGTTATCGATCGGCCGCTGGTGTCAACGGAAATCATTCCGTCAACGTTATCGGAAGTGGGCGTGGGTTTCTTTGGCGCATTTTACGCGACGCCCTTTGACCGTTTCACTTACGAGATTTATGCCGTCAATGGTTTGCACGATGGTGTGATACTTGGCACGGGCGAGGGCACGCGCATTCCGGCGGGCAAATCGCCGCTGGCATTTGAAGAAGACAACAACGGCTCGCCCGCCCTCACTGGCAGGCTGGCTTATAATCCGCGTTTTGGCGGCGAGATCGGGCTCTCGTTCTATACCGGTCGCTACAACACGTTTAAGTTGGAAGGCGTGCAGATCGACGAGCCGCGCAGTTTACGAATGTTTGCGTGCGATGCGGAATACCGTAAACGGCGTTTGCATGTTCGTGGAGAAGCAGCGCTGGCGCAGATCGACATCCCGCCGGATAATGTCGACAATGATTTTCTGGCGGAGAAACAGCGCGGTTTTTTTGTGGAAGGAAATTATGCTTTGTTGCGGCGGCCCCTGCTTGGCATGCCGGAAGCAAATGTGATCATCTTTAGTCGCTATGATTACATCGATCTGCATCATGGCAAATTCGAAAAAACCGGCCAGAGCATCGGCGACAGCAAAAAACGCCTCACCGCCGGTCTGGCTTTTCGCCCAACTGCTGACACGGCCATTCGCCTGAGCTACTGGCGGCAATGGGAATATGATACCTTCAATAATCTCGCCCACGCCATGAACGTTCAGCTCGGAATTGCGACATATTTTTGAGATTTGTTGTGCCGGTATTTTTTGCAATCAATCTCTACTGCATTAATTGCCATTTGATGCGCGTGTAAGCAATGCGGAAGCCGTGCCGTTCGGCGTTGCGTTGCGAGGCGCTGCCCGGTTGCGCGCACATCATCGCCAAGTTGCAGCCCTGTTCTGCGGCGTAGCGCAGGCGATCGTCAAGCAAGGCCAATTGCGCGCCCTGCTTGCGCGCTGCGGGAATTGTGCAAGCGCCGGCGAGCAGGGCCACGCCGCCGCTCAGGCTCATGGCCGCGGAGGCGATCGGCTGTTCCTCCAACTCCGCCAGAAACGAGACACTGTCTTCCCGCTGCGTGCTGATCGGCGCCAGCTCCAGCAAATATTCGGAAAGTTCAGGTAAGTGGCTCCAGCCTTGTGCCGTCACCTGCGCCCATAGTTCTCCTTCATTTTCGGCAATGGCGCGCACGCGAATGTTCTCGTTGCGCGGCACTGCGGGATCGCCTTCCCGGCTGATCGCGCGGTACATCACGCTGGTGAATTCCATGGGACGATAGCCGCGCTCATTCAGCAAAGCCACAAGCTCGAGGCCGGCGAGCGGGCTGACTTCATGAAACACCGGCGCGTTGCGCTCTTTGAAGAAATCTTCAATCTTCTCCAACTCGGTGATTGTGATAGGATCGAATAGCCCGAGGCCGAACGTCTGCGTGATGGGCGACGAAACGCCGTCGAACATGGCGTAAGCCCCCGCCACTTCGATCCACTGCGCGCCGCTTTCCGGATAAACTCTGGCTCTCGCCTCGACAAACTTTGCGTTGGCATGAGACTCGGCTCTTTCCAGGCGCCGCGACAATTCCAGATCAGAGAAGATTTGGGGGGCTTGTTTGGGAGTGATCATTTTTGTTTATCAGCCTCAGGCGCAATGATTTGAACAGATTCATCAACTCGAAAATCGTTTTTTGATATCGCATAGAAAATCGTATCCCACCCGTTTTTGCTTTCGCGCTTCAAAAACTTCATTCCGGTCTTTTCCATGACGCGGAACGAGGCGGCGTTTGGCGCGTCGGCGCTGGCGCTGATCTCGTCGAATCCCAGATATTGAAATCCGTATTGTAGCATTGCGCCGGCAGCTTCGGTTGCAAGATTATTGCCCCAATATTCAGGAGCAATGCCGTAGAGAATTTCCAGCTCGGGCGGCTCGTGAAAATACCAATATCCGCAAAAACCGATGATGGTCGATTGTTTGTGGAAAGTCACTGCCCACAGTCCCAGGCCTTTTTCATTGAACAATTCGATACTCTTGGCAACAACTTCTTGTGCCGTCTCTTTTGGGATAATCTCGTCATCCCAGAGATATTTTCTCACGCCGGGCGCGCTCCACAATTGATGAATCTCATCCACATCTGCGGGAGTAAAGGGCCGCAGGAACAGCCTCGAAGTTTTTATCGCTTGCATCATCATGCCGCAATGCGTTTGAGCTTTCACGGGGAGATTTTTCTCTGCGCCTCGTGCCGCAGCATGGCGCTTTAGCATGCGCCATGCCTTCAGCACGCGGTTCAATACTTTATTCGCCTCTTTCCACCGGCACGCCGACGAGATTGCCCCACTCGGTCCACGAACCATCATAGTTCTTCACATTCTTGAAATCAAGCAGATATTTCAATACGAACCACGTGTGGCTCGAGCGCTCGCCGATGCGGCAGTAAGTGATCACTTCCCTATCCGGCGTGACGCCTTGACTGGCGTAAAGCGCCTTTAACTCCTCACGGCTCTTGAACGTGCCGTCCTCGTTGCACGCTTTTCCCCAGGGAATATTTTTCGCGCCGGGAATGTGGCCGCCGCGCTGGCAGGTTTCCGGCAAGCCGGGAGGGGAAAGAATCTTGCCGGTGAATTCATCAACCGAGCGCACGTCGACCATCGCCACGCCGTTTTTCATGGCGTCTTGCACTTGCGGCAAAAATGCGCGCAACGCTTGATCCGGCGCGCCGGCTTTGTAGCTCGCGGCTTTCGGCGCCGGCTTGTCCTTGCTCAGCTCACGGCCTTCCGCGACCCACTTCTTGCGACCGCCATCCATGATGCGAACATCTTTGTGGCCGTAGATTTTCATTTGCCAGAACGCCCAGGCTGCAAACCAGTTGTTGTTGTCGCCATACAGCACCACCGTGGTATCGTTGGAGATGCCGCCATCGCGCATCAGTTTTTCCATTTCATTTTTTGGAATGATGTCGCGCTGCACAGTATCGCAGAGCTGCGTCTGCCAGTTCCAGCCGAGGGCGCCGGGCACGTGGCCTTCGTCATACGCTTTGGTATCGACGTCAACTTCGGCGATGACAACTTTGGGATCAGACTTGTGCTGCGCCACCCAATCGGTGGAAACCAGCACTTCGGGATTGGCATAATTCGACATAACTAAATCTCCGTGATTAGTTTTGAGATGATACAAAAAGCAGTGGCAAAACTTGAGGCTGCCGTTTCAAAAGCAAACCGCAGGGTTACGAGATTTTTGCAAGTCCCGCTTCCTCCCCTTTCCTGAGGCTTCGCAGTACTAACGGTGTTGTGACAAAGATTTTCTTTTCTTCGCGGTTGTTCTGCAACGCAGCATCGATATTTCGCAGTATGCTATCGTCGAGCTGCTTATGGGCGAATTCGTCCCACCAGTCCTGAAACTCAGCGGGCGTGTCCATGATGCGATTGCAATCGAAGCGGACGCGCCATTCGATTGTGAACAAGCCGGCGCGTACGATGCGAGCAACGGTGCGGTTGGCGGCGCGAACGTCATCAACATTCCTGTGCACAACGCCCAGCGGCTGGCAGCGGCCGGCGCACAGAATGCCGACCTGCCGGTGCGCGGCACTTGGGCGCAGGTCGATCAGGAGACCGGCCGTTTTGAGCACGCGATGTGCCTCACGCAGGGCATGCACCATGCCCTGATGCGCAATTCAGCACAGCGACCAAGACAAGACGACAAGATCGAGCGACGCATCCGGATGCGGCAACGCTTCTGCCGAGCCGGTGTAATACGCGACGCGCCCGAGGAAGCGTTCGGGCAAGCTCTGTTGGGCCTGGTGAACCGGCGCGGCGCTGGGATCGAACGCCGTCACCAGCGCGCCCAGTTGCGCGAGACGAAGAGTCAGACGGCCGTTACCGCAACCGGCCTCGAGCACGCGCCGATCGCGCCAATTGGCAGCTTGCCGCAGAGCGGCAATTTCTTTTTCTTCGGGATCGATGATAATGGCCATGATGTAAATGTTTCCAGTACGTTTTCTTTCAAGCCGGGGGTTATGGATTCGCCTTTTCGCCTCTGGCGGCCTTGGCATTTTTTTCAACGGTACGATCCACCAACGCCGGCGGGCAGCAGCTTGACATGATCAAAACAAGCAACAGCGCCACGCCACTGAGCAGCCAGGTGCGAGAACGGGAGAGGGATTGCAACATGGTAGTTTTCTCCTGTATTGGTCCGGTAACGCGACTTTCAAGTCGCAATCGTAAGAATTGTCAATTGTTGATGATCAAATGACAATTGAAATTCTTGTGGACGTGATGGTTTTTAAAGAGCAATACTATAAAATCGGAACGCCGAAGCCTACCGAATACGTCAAATCATTGGTGCGCACGCTGGATGCTCCGTTGTTTTTCACGATATTCGTCAAGCCGATGAGATAACGCACGCTGACGATGCCGCGATATTTCCCCAGCGGAAACGACACCCCGCCGCCGAGGCTAAAAGCGATATTCGTCGATTTCTTTTGATCTTTAATATCGGTTTCGCTCTCGTTTTTCCGGCCGTTGAAGTTCGTGATGGTTTTGCTCTTGGCCGAGAGCAACAGCCCGAGCGTGCCGCCGCCGCGCACGAACGGCTTGACTTTTCCCGCGCCAAATTCATAGCGGACTTCCGCCGGAATGCTGAAGTAGCGGAGCGACTCGCGAGTTTCGAAGGAATAGCTGCCGCCTTCGCCGAAATCCTCGCCGAATTCGTACGTGCTGCCGCTGCCGCGATATTGCACGCCGGTGGAAAAACGCAGCGGCCCGTTTTCGCACAACACCAGGTCGGCGCCGAAGAACAGGCCCAGCAAACAATCCGCGCCCTCGTCAGTGAACCTCGAATGATTCGTTCCGCCGGTCACTTCCAGACTGCGGCGGTTGTCCGAATTCTGCGCGTGTAATGCCGGCGCTGCCAATGTGATCAACAACAGCAGCAATAGATTTTTTTTCATGCCTTTTTCTCCACAATGTTAAGATTTTTGATTTTCTCCGGACAAGGTTCAAGCTCGCGTCGCCGCCAGTTTTTCCCACTCGCTCAAATACATCATCGGCAAATCACGCGGCGCTGCCGGCAAATTGCAGATCAATTCGAGCAGGTTGTTGTCCGGATCATTGAAATAAACCGAACAATTAGCCTGCCTCGGCCGCACCACCGGTTCGATTGGCTCGAACTCTTTGTGCCGAACCGGCGTGATGCCGAGTTGCATTAGCCACGCGAAGGCGCGCTGCATATCCGCATAATCGATTTGAAAAGCGAGATGTTTGCTGGCGATATGCGGAATCTCGGCTTGCCAGAGGCCGATCCAGCTTTGCCTCGGCACGATCCACATAAAAGCCGTGTTTTCTTCTTGCGAAGCGAGCTGCAAGCCGAGTTTCTGATAGAATTGCATTGATCGCATCAGATCACTCACCTGCACATGAATTTCGTAAAGTCCTTTTATCATCCGATTTCACTTCTCCTCAAAATCCGAGACGTGAGTATCTGTTCCCTCGCCGCCTTGATGAATGCCAAGGCGATAACAAATGCACTCATAGCCTTTCTCGCATTTGCCCCAAGCACTTGGCGGCAACAGCCGGTAGGAATTGACAAACGTTGCGACCGCCGCGGAAAATTGTTGATACGGGTATGACGATATTCTTTCTTCGCGAAGGTCGTCCCGAAATTTCGTCAGAAGTACTTCGTTTATGCCCCACAGCGGCTTCATACCGTCCCAATTTACTCGTGCGCTCAATCGCAGAACGGTGTTGGCATCTACTCCCAGCCGTTTTGAGCCGAGATTATCCAGAACAGACGGATCGGTTTCATGAGTAGGAAAGAAGAACAGCACGGCATGAAGGCCTTCTTGTGGCAGCGTCACCACGCTCAGGCGCAATTGCCCCGCAGGAATTCCCAGCATGCGCAGCGAGACATATTTGGCGATCGCGAAGTCGTCGCAATCGCCTTTGCCGCGCGCGAGAGTCTCAATGGGAGATTGCCAATAGTCGTGGCCATTGGACGTGCCCTTGTCCAGGGTCGCGTCGATCACATGATTGAAAAACTTGTTCACGGCTTCGATTTTCTCCCTGTCCGTACCGTGTTGCAGCGTGTTGATCATGCGCTCCCATTTATCCAATCGCTGTGCGGCTTTGTCTCCCACGCGAGTTTGGGCAGCGGTTTTGATATCGTCAGGAATCTGAAACCGGCCGCGATCGAACATGCTCGCGCCTTTGTGGAGAAGATCGGCTAAGTTGTTGCGCGCCTCGGTCACGTTAATCGGGCTTTTGTAGCGGCTGAGCGTGAGCGCCAGCCCGTGCGCTCCCAGTGCAGACATTTTCTTCATGTGCGCTACCCACGTTTCGCCTGCAATGAGATCGCGCAACAATTTGGGCACGTACATGTCGTTCCAATAGGTATGTTCGATTCCGTGAAGCTGAAGCTGGTTTGCCGGCGCAAGGTTTTGCCATGCCGCGCGAAGCTGCTCATATTCAGCCGCGGTGATCGCGTAGCCCTGTTGCACATCCGCGTTCAAATCGTAATCGCGCAACAGCGTGTTAAACGCCAAGATCGGATCGGATTGCGCCAGAAGTGCATGAGCACCGGCGGCACAGAAATAAATCAGCCACAGATTTTTTTTCATAGCCCTTGACTTCCAAAAAGTTCAAAATGCCAGGACATTTTTAATTCATAGAATTCATGTGAACATCTGATTTATGCTAGCAAAGTGACAATTGCTGGATCTACAGCGGACACGCTGCTTCACGGCATGCCCCGGAATTGCTCGAAACTCTGACCGCTGGCAAGAAACACAAGTGACGCAATGAATAGCGCCAGCATTGCGGCCGCGGTAGTGGATATGATCGCCCATCCCGCGATTTGTCTGGATTGGAACAGGTAAGCGATATTCAAAGCAGCGGGTCCGGCCAGCGGCAAATTATGGAATCCGAGCGCGAGCAAGCTGATTCCCAGCCAGACGTTGAGCGCCACGAGCTTCTTCCGCTCTCGTTGTTCGAAACTGACAATTCGCCATGTTTCGAACGTCAGCCACCAGGCTGGAATGGCGAGCGTCAGGCCGAGGGCATAGAGAAGTCCTAACGAGCCTTCGAGAGTGCCTTGGAAAAACTTGAGCGTCACAGCCAAAAGATGTCCAAAAGACATGATGCCGATCATGTCTCCAAAGAAGAGATTCATCGCCGCGATAATCTTGGCCCGAGTACACAATCTCTGCCGTCGCTGTCGCACGGCCAGCACTAAAACTGCGATGAGAGAGAGCAGCATGGCGGCGGAAAGCCACTTGCCCTCGTCCAGCACCAGCGCAATGATCTGTTCAGTCATTTCACAATTCTCCGAACATCGACAAAGGTTCAAATTGATATTCCGGCTTCACATCGAGAAACACGAGAAAGTCAGTTGCTGCCGGCTCGGCGCCGAGCTGCCGCAACATGGTTATTACCTGGCCGCGATGATAGGTGGAATGATTGACGACATGCTGCATCATGCGCTGCAGCGGATAGCGCCAGGTCTCGCCTTGCGTATTCTCGTAGGCGATCATTTTCTTCAGCGAGACTTCCGTAACGCCGCGTACGAATGCCATTTGTTCATGCTCGACTTCGGCCCACTTTGCACACACGCAAGCGAGCGTGGGAAAATCTGCGGGACTGAACATAGCTTTGGGGGATTCTTTCTGCCAACGCTTCAACCAAATCCATTCGCCCGACAAAATATGAACGAGCGTGCCGTGCACTGAACCATGGCTGCTCGCAAGATCGCGGTTGAACTGCTCGACCGTGAGCTTTGACGCGGCGTCGAGAAGGCGCGTGTTCGCCCAGCGGTTGTAATCATATAGAAGTTGTATGTCTCTTTTGTTCATGATGAAATTCACTCTCCCAACAAAGTTGAAATGGCGAAACAAGAAAAACTTCCTACCGGCAAACTCGACAATCCCGCCGGCGCCGCAAGGAAAAGCCCTTTACGGAATGCGAATTTTCTGTTCACCTGAAACCTGTTGCATGTAAAACGTAAAATGCTTTCGTTTTGCCGTTTTCGCATACGGCGAAAAGATACGCAAATCCCAGGGTGTTTACCTGACACTGACGTTGCAAACATGAGTAATCATGTTGCATTGTGGGGAAATGGATAGACTTTTTGCCGTGATTGGCGTATTAGACACAACTCATTGATGGACTTTTAGTTTATAGGCATTTATTTCAAGAATAGTGCCTTATTTACCTCACGGAACAGCGGCGCAGAAATATGTGGTTCAGAATTATTTCGATTGGCTTGACAGCCAGCCTCGTTCTTGCCTGGCCGGATAACCTTTTTGCTCAAAAGGACAATCTCAAATTTGAGCGTATCGCTATCGAGCAGGGACTTTCCCAAAACACCATTTATTGCATTCGGCAGGATCGCAAAGGCTTCATGTGGTTTGGCACGCAGGACGGGCTGAACAAATTCGACGGTTATGATTTCAAGGTGTACAAACATGATCCGCAAAATCCCAATAGCTTGAGCAACAACGTCGTCCGGGCAATCCATGAATCACGCGATGGGACGCTTTGGATTGGCACCAACGGCGGCGGGCTTAATAAACTTGTCCTGGACGGAACGGATCGCACGGAAGAAACCTTCACGCTGTTCAAGCATGATTCTCAAAACCCCAACAGCTTGAGTGACAATTATGTTTTGTCGATTCATGAAGATTCCCGCCACCGCGGAGAAGTGCTTTGGATCGGCACCCGGTACGGCGGGCTTAACAAGTTTGAGGTGAAAACCGGAAGGATTACGCGTTATCAAAACGATCCCGGCAATGCCAACAGCCTGAGTGACAATTACATCATATCGATCTATGAAGATCAGGCCGGTACGCTTTGGATCGGCACGTATGGCGGCGGCTTGAATAAATTTGATCGGGAAAAAGAAATTTGGGACCGCTATCAATACGCTTCCATGAATCCCGAAGACTTGGGCCACAATCAGATCAGAACGATTTATCAAGACCGTGCGGGAACGCTTTGGATCGGTACCGGCGGCGGACTTGACAAGCTTGTCCTGGAAGGATCGAACCGGCAGAACAGCGCCATCACGCATTATCACCACAATCCTAAGGATCCTGCCAGTTTGAGCGCGAATGCAGTCTGGTCGATTTTTGAAGATCAAGCAGGCCGGTTTTGGATCGGCACCGGCAACGGCCTCAATCAATTCGATCGCGTCACGGAAAAATTCCAGCGCCATCATCATGATCCTGATGATCCCAGCAGCCTGAGTGATAATTATGTCCGCGCGATTGGCGAAGACCGCTCCGGCATGCTTTGGATCGGCACCTGGAACGGCGGGCTCAACAAGCTCGATCACCGCAGAGGGATGTTCGCGCATTACCGCAACATTCCGAATGACGCCAACAGCCTGAGCCATAACAATGTCCGCGCGATTTACGCCGGCCGCGACAGCGTGCTCTGGATCGGAACGCGGGGCGGCGGGCTTAACAAATTTGACCGGAAGAAGAAAATTTTTACGCATTACGCGGAAGACCCCAACGGCTTGAGCCACAATTATGTCTGGTCTATTTTTGAAGATCGCGCTGGAGAGTTTTGGATCGGCACGTATGGTGACGGGTTGAAGAAATTCGATCGACAACAAGAACGCTTCACGCATTACCGGCACGATCCGGCCAATCCCTACAGTTTGAGCCACAAGCACGTCACGCCGATCTATGAGGACCGTACCGGCGTGCTCTGGATCGGAACCGACGGCGGTGGACTCAACCGGTTTGATCGCGCTGAAGAAACGTTCAAACATTATAAACATGATGCCAACGATTCCACCAGCTTGAGCCACGACGGCATCTGGTCGATCTTGCAAGACCGCGCCGGCACATTATGGATCGGAACAGCCGGTGGGGGGCTCAATGGGTTCGATGCAAGAAGCGAAACATTTAATTCTTACAAAAATGATCCGCATGACTCCTTGAGCCTGAGCAATAATCACGTTTTCTGCATTCACGAAGATTCCCGCAACGCGGGGATACTTTGGCTCGGCACCTGGGGCGGCGGGCTGAACAAATTCGATACGGCCACCGGGAAATTCGTTCATTACACTGAAAAAGACGGGCTGCCCAATGACGTGGTTTATGGAATTTTGGAGGATGATCACGGCAATCTTTGGCTCAGCACCAACAAAGGTATTTCGCGATTCAACCTCCAAACCGAAACGTTCAAGAACTACAATATCCACGACGGCCTACAAAGTTATGAATTCAACGGCGGCGCTTATCACCAAAGCAAAAGCGGTGAAATGTTCTTTGGCGGCATCAACGGCTTCAATGCCTTTTATCCCAACGAGATCAAAGACAACGCCCACCTTCCGCCCATCGTGATTACGGCGGTCAAAAAATTCGATCAAGTCGCCAAGCGCGATATTGCGGCGGCGGATGAAATCGCGCTTTCCTACCGCGACAAATATTTGACCTTCGAGTTCGTCGCGTTGGATTACACCAATCCTGAAAAAAATCAGTATGCGTACAAGATGGAAGGTTTTGACGAAAATTGGATCAACGCCGGCGCCAGGCGCTTCGTCAGCTATACCAATCTCGATCCAGGAAATTATGTGTTCAAAGTCAAAGGTTCGAACAATGACGGGGTTTGGAACGAAGAGGGCGTCGCGGTGAAAATTGCGATTGCCCCGCCGCCGTGGAAAACCTGGTGGGCTTACGCCCTTTACGTTTTACTCGTTACGAGTTTGTTGTATGGCATTCGCCGCTACGAGTTGAATCGCCTGCGGCTGAAGAACCAGTTGCAGCTCGAACATGTGGAAGCGGAAAAGTTGAAAGAGCTGGATCATCTGAAATCCAAATTTTTTGCCAATATTTCCCACGAATTTCGCACGCCGCTCACGTTGATTCTCGGCCCTCTCGAAAATGCCGTTGCCAAAATTTCCGACCTCGTCGTGAAAAAACAGCTTGCCATGGCCTTCGAGCATGGCCGGCGCTTGCTGCGGCTGATCAACCAGATTCTCGACCTTTCAAAACTCGAGGCCGGCGGGATGGAATTAAAAGCGAGCCGCAACAATCTGATTCCATTCTTAAAGGGAATCGTTTTTGTTTTCGAATCGCTGGCTGAAAAGCGGCGGATTACCCTGGATTTTCGCTCGAGCTACACGAATCTCGAGGTTTACTATGATATCGAGAAAATGGAACAGGTCTTTTACAACCTGATCTCGAACGCCATCAAATTCATTCCTCCCGATGCGGGCGGAAAAATCACCGTGACGGTGACGCAGTCGCAGATATCGCTGCTCAAAAAACTGCCGCCCAATGTGGAATGCGTGCGCATCAGCATCAAGGACACCGGCATTGGCATTCCGGCGGATCAGCAGCCGCACATTTTCAACCGCTTTTATCGCGCCGAGAATTTGCCGAGGAACTCGCAACCGGGCACTGGCATCGGCCTGGCGCTGGCCAAGGAGATTGTGGAATTGCATTTCGGGCAAATCGACATGAACAGTGAGGAGGGCCGGGGCACGGAATTCATTGTGACGCTGCCGCTGGGCCAGGACCATTTGGCGGCAAATCAAATTGTTGAAGATGATGAGCCTGGCGAGAACAGATTACCGCGGCGCGTGCCGGAGAAGATTTCTGCAGGGGTTTTGCCGGAGAACGATCATGCTGCCGACACCGAGAGTGAGCGTGAAAGCGAGGTGCAGGACGTCATCTTGATCGTGGAAGACAACCAAGATGTCCGGACTTTTATTCGGCAATACCTGGAGCCGGATTACGCCGTCGCCGAGGCCGTGAATGGGCGTGATGGTTTTGAAAAAGCCGCCGCCGCCATTCCCGATCTGATTATCTGCGATGTCATGATGCCCGAGCTGGACGGCTACGAGTTGTGTCATGCTCTAAAGAATGACGAAAAAACCAGTCACATTCCGATTATTCTGTTGACGGCCATGGGCGGCGAGGAAAACAAGCTGCAAGGTTTGCAAACCGGCGCCGATGATTACTTGACCAAACCGTTCAGTTCCAAAGAACTGCTGGCGCGGGTGGAAAATCTCATTGCGCAGCGCCGCAAGCTGCGCGAACGGTTCAGTCGCGAAATTGTGCTCAAACCGAGCGCGATCGCCATTACTTCGACGGATGAACGGTTTCTGAATCGTGTCAAAGAAGCCGTGGAAAAAAATCTCGGGGACGAGGAGTTTTCCGTGGAAGATTTGGGCCGCGAAGTGGGAATGAGCCGCGTGCAACTGCATCGCAAGCTCAAAGCGTTGACTAACCAATCTGCCAGCGAATTCATTCTCTCCATGCGCCTGCAGCGCGCGGTTGATTTGTTGAACCAGAACGCCGGCACCGTTGCTGAAATTGCTTACCTGGTGGGATTCAACACGCCCAATTATTTTGCCAAATGTTTCCGCAAGCAGTTCGGCTGCTCGCCCTCGGAGTATAAAATAAATCTTGCGCAACAAGTTTCTTGATGTTGTTTCTTAAAGCCTCTCCTTTCGTTCCCCCTTGGAAGGCTCCAACGGATCAAAAGAGCAATCGTGTATTGCGATAAAAAAATGTACTCGCCAGATTGTTTCAATCCGTTGGAGTTTTGGCGCGCACAGAATCGACTTTCGCGCCGGCCGCTGAGGGCGCGATTCACCTCACACTGCATCCGACAAGCTGGTGAACGTGAAATCGCGAAGCTTCATCGGCGGAATGAGATTACCGTTGATGCGTTCCGGCTTGCCCAGCGCTTCGATGTTGTTCAGCATGATCACCGGGCTTTCATTGAAACGGAAATTTTTGATCGGAAATTTGATTTGCCCGTTTTCGATATAATATAAACCGTCGCGCGTCAGGCCGGTGTAGAGCAGGGTTTGCGGATCGACGGTGCGGATGTACCACGTGCGCGTGACCAGGATACCCTTTGCCGTGCTCTTGATCATCTCGTCAATCGTCGCGGTTCCGCCTTCCATCACGCCGTTGGCGGGCGCGGGCACAGCTTTCACGCCCTTTTGCTGCGCCCAAAAGCGCGAGTAAAAGAGATTCTTCACCACGCCCTTTTCAATCCAATAGGTTTTCTCCTGCGGCCGTCCATCCTGCCCCCACGTCGCGGTTGCAATGTCGGGATGAGTGGGATCGGAATAAATCGTCACGCGTTCATCCACGATTTTCTCGCCGAGTTTCGTGCCGCCGCCGGCCTTCGCCAAAAAACTGCGGCCTTCATCTGCCTGGCGCGCATCCATGTTGAAGATCATGTTTTGCAGCAAGTCGATCGAAGCAGCCGGTTCGAGAATGACGGTGTATTTGCCCGGCTCGATCGCTTTCGGCTGTTGTGATTTGATTGCTTTATCGATCGCGACTTGCGAGGCCGCGCCGGTGTTGAGTTTGCTCACATCATTGTAATCGCGCGTGACGTAACCCGAGCCAGTGCCGTCTTCGGTGCGGACTGTGACGGAGAAATTGACGCCAGTTTGCGTGTGATAGGCAAACAAACCTTTGGTGTTCATCATGGATTGAAAACCGGCGCTATCTTGCAAGAAGCCGGCAGCAATCAAATTCTTTTCGCGCGCCGGTTTGATGCTGTCCACCGCGGCTTGCGCGCGCTAGTCGGGAGAGATTTTCGCCGTTGTCTCAAAGTATGCTTTCGAGGTGAGATAGGTTTGCGGGCCCAGCATGCCGACGTATTCCGGATTTTCCGGAGCGAGCTTGGCCAACTCTTCGGAGCGGCGCACGACTTTTTCCAACGAGGCATCGTCAAACTCGTTTATCGTGGCTACTCCGGATTTCTTGCCGTAAGTCGATTGCACCACCAGGGTGGTGTCGTTGGTGGCGCCACTCGTGGTAACCGTGTTGCGCGCGTAGCGAATATTGCCGCCGAAGTTGCCGTTTAAATTGGCTTCACATTCTTCGGATTTGGAATAGCTCAGAACTTTTTCAAGAATCTTCCGAGCTTCCGCTTCAGTGAGTAATGGCATATCTAAAATTCCTTTTGGTTGCGGGTTTTCGTTGCAAGTTGCTGGTTGTTGGTTGCTGTCCCTCGCCCGATGGTTTCAAAGAATGAATAACGAGAAACAAGCAACCAGGAGCCAGCAACTAGATTTTTCTCTCGGTATTGATGACATTGACGCCGTTGAACCGCGACGTGGCACAGCCGTGCGATACCGCGCTGATTTGCCCGGGTTCGCCTTTGCCGTCAAAGAACGATCCGCCTAAGCGGTAATCGCTTTCGTCGCAAATCGCCACGCAGGAATTCCAGAACTCCTGTGTGTTGGATTGATAGGCCACATCGCGCAGCATGCCGGCAATCTTGCCGTTTTTGATTTCATAAAACAACTGGCCGCCAAATTGGAAATTGTAGCGCTGCTGATCGATCGAATACGAGCCGTCGCCGATAATATAGATGCCCTTCTCCACACCCTTGATCATGTCTTCGACCGAGAGTTTCTCTTTGCCGGCGGCCAATGAAACATTCGGCATGCGCTGGAATTGCACCGAACTCCAGTTGTCGGCATAGCAGCAGCCATGTGATTCGTTTTCGCCGAGCATATGAACCTGATCGCGAATCGCTTGATAATTCACCAGAATGCCGTCCTTCACCAAATCCCAGCGTTTGCATTTGACGCCTTCATCGTCGTAGCCCACGGCGCCGAGCGAGCCGGTTTGCGTTTTATCGGCGAAGAGTTGCACGAGTTTGCTGCCATAGTTGAAGGATTTCGATTTCCACTTGTCGAGTGTCGCGAAACTGGTGCCGGCATAGTTGGCTTCATAGCCCAACACGCGATCCAATTCCAGCGGATGGCCGACGGATTCATGAATGGTGAGCCAGAGATGCGAAGGATCGAGCACGAGATCGTATTTGCCCGCTTCCACGGTTTTGGCGCTGTGTTTTTCTTTGGCCTGTTTGGCGGCGGCGGTTGCGTCCTCGAGCATATCGTAGTGTTTGCCGTAGCGCGTGGTTACGCCCGCAACTTTGCTTTCCGGGCGGGCGCTGAGATACTCCCAGCCCATGCCCATGGGCGCGCTCAACGCATCGCGTGTTTGAAATTTGCCCTTTTGCGGATCAATGGCGGTGACCACAAAATTCGGCCAGATGCGATGAACGTCTTGGTCGATGTAGGAGCCGTCGGTGGAGGCATAATATTTTTGTTCATTCACCAAAAACAGAAAGGAATTGACGAAATTTGCGCCGTTTTTCATGGCGGCATCGTTGACCGACATCAGCAAATCGACTTTTTCGGAGATGGGTACCTCGAAGGCATTCTTCTCGATAGGCGTTTTCCATGTTACCTCGCCGTGGCCTTTCACCGGCGCAAGCTGCACCGGCTCGGTTTGCAATGCGGCATTCGCTTTCGCAATCGCGACGGCCTGTTCTGCGGCTTTGGCAATCGCATCTTGCGTCACCTGGTTGGTAGCAGCAAAGCCCCAGGTGCCGTTGGCAATCACGCGCACGCCCGCGCCGTAGGATTCGGTGTTGACGATGTTCTGCACTTTGTTTTCACGCGTGATCACGAATTGGTTGAGATAGCGTCCGATGCGCACGTCGGCATAGGTCGCGCCTTTGGCCGTGGCCGCGTTCAAAGCGGCGTCCGCCAGTTTTCGTTTGTCGCCGTTGGGCACGGCCGTTAGCGCGCCGAACAAGGACGTTGGCTTGCCCATGATCGGAATGGTGAGCGCGCCCATGCCCACGCCCGTGAGCCGCAAGAATTCACGTCGCTTCAAGATGAAACCTCCTCTGCTTGGTTTGAGATGGTGGAGAATGAGAGTTGCTTCGCGGTTTTGTTTTAGGATTAAAGACGATGAAGAACCTGCGATGTTTAAGCCATTTTTGGGTGTTGGGTTAGACGTGGGGTGGGGCGAAATGGTTGCCGCCGTGCGAGCACTGTGATACAATGCCTCTGCATCGCATTCATGCCAGAGACGTCGCAGGCATGAATGTTTTCAGATTTTTTTCGAACGCAAGAACGTAGGGGCGAGTCGCCGACTCGCCCCTACTGCACCAAATTTGAATGATGTCCGTGACGGAGTTGCAACTGCTGCTGGAGCGGTTGGCATAATCCAATCGTCCGTAAAGACGTGCCGCCGACACGTCTCTACGCCCGTCATCTTGCAATCACGCTGCCATTCACCCCCGCCCGGAATAAATCGTCAACTGCTTCATTCTCTGCTTGATCTCATCCGTCAGCATATCCTCGGTAAAACGCCATTCCCAATTGCTTTGCGTGGTGCCGGGCAGGTTCATGCGGCCTTCGGTGCCGAGGCCGAGTACATCTTGTAACGGAATAATGGCCGCGCGTGCCGAAGATTTCAACGCAATTTCGATTAATTCCCAATTTAAGTTACTACCGTCGCTATGCAAAAGCCGTTTCACATTAGCGCGTTCCAGTTCGGCCTCTTCCGGGTTGCGGCCGCTGGTGTTATGAAACCAGCCGAGCGTCGTATCATTGTCATGCGTACCGGTGTAAATCACAGAATTCTCTGGAAACCCTTCCATGAGACCGCGAAATAATTTGTCGTCATGCCCAAAAGCAAATTGCAACACCTTCATGCCCGGAAAACCGAATTGATCGCGCAGCGCTTCGACTTCGGGCGTAATCACCCCCAAATCTTCCGCGATGATGGGAAGCTGTCCTAATTCCTGCAACACAGCGCTGAAAAAATGCGCGCCCGGACCTTCCACCCATTTGCCGTTAATCGCGGTTTTCTCGCCGGCGGGAATCTCCCAATATTTTTCGAAGCCGCGAAAATGGTCGAGGCGGATGTAGTCGATTAACTTCAGCAACGAACGGAAGCGTTCGATCCACCAGGCATAGCCGGTCTCGGCCATGCGCTCCCAGCGATAAATGGGATTGCCCCACAACTGGCCGGTGGCGCTGAAATAATCCGGCGGCACACCCGCCACGATGGTGGGATTGCCATGTTCGTCGAGATAGAACAATTCAGGATTTGCCCACACGTCAGCGGAGTCATAGGCGACAAAGATGGGGATATCGCCCATGATCTGAATCGCTTTTTCATTGGCGTATTTGCGGAGTTTGCTCCACTGACGGAAAAACAGGAATTGATAGAAGGAATATTGCTCGATTGATTCAGCGAGTTCTTTCTTTGCCTTATCGAGAGCGGATTTTTTTCCTGAACGCAGGTTCGAATCCCAGCCGTTCCATGCGCCGCCGCCGTTCGCCTCTTTCAGGGACATGAATAAGGAGAAATCGTCCAACCAGAAGGCATTCTCGGCGCAAAAATACGTAAACTCGTTTCGTAATGCTTCAGGGTTGGTCTTGAATCGCTGATAAGCCGTCAGCAACAGATTCAGCTTTTTCGGTATGATCAGGCCGAAATCAACGCGAGAGGCGGGCAGGTCCTTCATCGAATCCAGGTCAGTTTGAGTCAACAATCCGTCTTCGAACATGGCATCCGGGCTGATGATATAGGGATTCCCCGCGAAAGCAGAGAAACACTGATAAGGCGAATCGCCATACCCGGTGGGACCGAGTGGAAGAATCTGCCAAAGTTTACAGCCGGTGGATGCAAGCCAATCGATGAATCGAAAGGCTTGCGGGCCAAGGTCGCCAATGCCAAATGGACCGGGCAGGCTTGTCGGATGAAGCAGGATTCCTGAGGAGCGTTTGAAAGTCATTGATATTCCATCGTCTATGAAATTATTCAAAACCATGCGGAGATTAAAGAGGATGGCAAATTGTTATTGGTCCGATTCGCCATTCTTTTTTTTCAATCCTGATATTATTTAACCAACGATTCGTAGAGTTCGAGATATTTTTTCGCGGAAGCCTTCCAGGAGAAGTCCTGCGACATCCCCTTCCGCTGAATGGCAGACCATTTCTCGCGATCTTCCAGTACTTTGATCGCAGCCTTGATCGCCCCCGTTACAGACATGTGGTGTGCCTTTTCGAACACAAAACCGGTTTCGTTCTGAATGACAGTGTCTTTCAATCCGCCCACCGCGCGCACAACAGGTACACAGCCGTAGCGCATGGCGATCATTTGCGCGAGCCCGCAAGGTTCGTACCGTGAAGGCATGAGAAGCATATCCGCGCCTGC